>CAZFOX010000013.1:19049-19300 GCA_964520565.1 uncultured bacterium
TCTTCGAGCGAATCGCTGCGAAGACCGAGACGGTCGAGCGGCGCTTTGGCGATTTGCTTGTCGAGCAACCGCATGACGACTTTTTCGCCGAGCCGGGTCGGAATGGTGGAAACGCGCACGTTGGTCTCATCGCCCAACAGGACACGTTGGAAATGGCCGTCCTGGGGAAGCCGGCGCTCAGCGATGTTCAGGTTGCACATGACCTAGATGAAGCTGACCAGAAGCTTATTAAGACCGCCTTCGATATTGAT
>CAZFOX010000014.1:0-18983 GCA_964520565.1 uncultured bacterium
CGCACGACTACGCTCCAGGACGCTCGGGTCAAATGCTGGAGCATCACAAAAAAAAGCCCTCCCAGAGACAGGCTGAGAAAGTAACAGAACGACACCAGATAGGCCTGGAAAAAGGAATCCAATCCTCTATCCAGATACACGCTCAATAGGAATGTCGTACCCAGGCAGGCCAAACCCGCGACTCCGGACCACCGGAACGTTACGAGACCCAGGCGCTCCAGATACGTCCGTTCCTGAAAAATCTGGGAAGGATCGGTCAAATGCAATGCGGTTCACTCCCTCAAAGTAATGTTCTCGTCACTCATCACTCGTCACTGCCTTTTCATCAATGCATCCCGGTATTCAGGCGGGACGTCTTCGATCCGGGCATTTTGGCTGAGTTGTAGCGCCCGTATATATGCAACAATCCCCCATCGGTCGTAAGGCCGAATTTGGGAACCATAAGCGGGCATGTTGCGGATGCCATGCGATATTGTGTTATAGAGATGTCCGGGGGGACGTTGTAACACCGTTTCGCTATGCAGCGACGTCGGCGGCGTCCACGTACCTTCCTGAAGCCGGTCTGCGCGTTGCGCGATAATACCATCGCCATACCCTGCCAACCCGTGGCAAGGCGCACAAAATACGCCGTAATTCTTCTGTCCCTGTTGCAAGAGAGTTTGAGTGATTTCGACAGGGATTTGCATGGCCCACTCACCGGCTATTGTTCCGTGACGCACGATGGGATTGGCGTACCATTCGCCCCGCGCAACCGTTCCGGAAATACGGGGGCGCATGGCTCTACGGTCGGCAAACATCGCGTTCGTACCCTGTGCCTTGAATTTGGGTTGACTATCCATATCCGGGATTAAATGTATTCGAGTGTTTTCCGATTTCGTCACCCGCATCTTGGCGATGATGACGAACGGAGTGATGGCGAGTAGTAATGCGATGCATGAACCGATTATCAGGTAACTTTTCATCCCTTAATCCTCAATCGTCTCAACCGCCAGACCTCCCAGCGATGCAAGAAACGCCTGCGTTTTCTGTATATCGAACAGGGGATCCTCCGCTTCAATATAAATAAAAAAACGGTCTGTTGTCGCACGACGGAAACGGGTGCTGGAAAAAAGTGGATGATACAGTTGCGGAAGCCCGTTTAAAGATATCAACCCGAAAACTCCCGTCAACGCGCTGAAAAGCACGGTCAATTCAAAGGTAACCGGTATGTTGGCGGGCAGACTGAAAAGAGGCTTTCCACTAATGAGAATCGGGTAGTCGAATGCGTTCATCCACCATTGCATCAAAAGAGCCACCGCCAATCCCGACAGTCCCGCACCCAATACCATCCAAGGCAGGATCGTCGGCCGGATTCCCATGGCGTCGTCCATTCCGTGAATTGGAATCGGCGAATGAACGTCCCATTTCCGGTACCCCGCATCGCGCACTTTCGCCGCCGCTTCCAGCAGATCTATGGTATTGTCGAATTCCACGATCAATCCGTTGGTCTTTTTATCGCTCATGGTGACTCGCCTCCGGCTTTCCGGATTGCAGCGAATGGCCGTTCTGGCTATTGCGCTCTCCCCAATACACCGGCTCGTGCGCGTGGGGAATGTCGCCGTGATAGTCGCCCACGCCGCGGTGATGTCCGTGTTCCAGATGAGCCTGTGGCATTACCGTTTTAACCTCCGCCATGGCGACCATCGGCAGATACCGGCAGAAGAGCAGGAACATCGTAAAGAAGAGCCCGAAACTCCCCACGAATGTTAATACATCGACAAACGTCGGCGTATAATATCCCCAATTGGAAGGCAGAAAATCGCGGCTCAGCGACGTAACGACAATCACGAACCGCTCGAACCACATCCCCACGTTCACCAGTATTGAGAGTATCCAAACAACGAGTAAACGTTGGCGGATCGCCTTAAACCAGAAAAATTGGGGAACGGCCACGTTACAAGTGACCATGATCCAATATGCCCAGGCATAGGGGCCGAATGCGCGGTTGATAAAAGCAAAGGTTTCGAAGGAATTTCCGCTGTACCAGGCAATGAAAAACTCCATCATATATGCATAACCGACCACCGAACCGGTGACCAGAATGATCTTGCACATGTTATCGATATGGCGCAGAGTGATGATGTGATTGAGGCCGAAATATTGCCGGGCCGGGATCATCATGGTGATCACCATCGCAAATCCGCTGAACACTGCCCCTGCCACGAAATACGGTGGAAAGATGGTGGTATGCCATCCCGGCAATTGCGATACGGCAAAATCGAAACTCACTACGGAATGCACGCTGACCACGAGTGGCGTCGCCAACGCCGCAAGAAGAAGATACGCGGTTTCATGCCGATGCCAGTGCCGGTGTGAACCCCGCCACCCCAGCGCAAAGATGCCATACAGTATCTGCCGCGTCTTTGTCCTGGCGCGATCCCGCAGCGTGGCCAGGTCGGGAATCATGCCGACGTACCAGAACAACAGCGACACGGTCGCATAGGTGCTGACGGCGAAAACATCCCAGAGAAGAGGACTGCGAAAGTTAGGCCATAACGCCATCTGATTGGGGTAGGGAAACAACCAGTATGCCACCCATACGCGGCCGATGTGGATTCCGGGAAAAATCCCCGCGCACATCACCGCGAAGATAGTCATCGCTTCCGCGAACCGGTTAATTCCCGTGCGCCATTGCTGTCGGAAAAGAAACAGGATCGCCGAAATTAGCGTGCCCGCATGGCCGATTCCTACCCAGAAAACAAAATTAACGATTGCCCACCCCCAATTGACCGGGTGGTTGAGTCCCCACACTCCGATTCCGGTAAAGATCAGATAAGCGATCATCGCTCCCATCACGCCAAGCAATGAGAGGGAAAAACCGAAGGCGATATACCAGGCACGGGGAGGGCAGGGGCGCTCGGCAATCGAACAGACCGTCTCGGTTACGGAAGCGAAATCGTGCTCTCCAACCACCAGGGGCGACCGGCGGGAAGGATCGTTCTGAGTGTTATCGATCTCCGGCAAAACTATGTTCACGTACGCTGAACTCATCCATTTTTCTCGAAATCGTTTGTATAAGATGGGCAGACTACCGGCATAACCGTTTTAGGAATGCCCGCTTTGTTTCATTTCGAATTCGGCCAGCGCCGGATTGATATTCCGGATCCGTGCCAGATAGGCCGTTCGCGGTTTGACGTTTAACTCTTCTAGCATTGTATAAGCCCGGTTATCGTTCTGCCGCTGCGATACGCGGCTGTTAGGATCGTTCAAATCGCCGAACACGATCGCTTGAGTCGGACAGGTTTGCGCACAGGCGGGAACGATCTCCCCATCGCGAATGGCGCGCCGGTTGTTCTTGGCGGCGATTTTCACTGCCTCGATGCGCTGCACACAATACGTGCATTTTTCCATAACCCCCCGGCTGCGCACTGTCACTTCCGGGTTAAACATCATCTTCTCGATCGGTTCCAGTTTCTTGTGATAATTGAAATAATTGAATCTGCGAACCTTAAAGGGACAGTTATTCGAACAATACCGCGTTCCCACGCAGCGGTTGTACACCATCACGTTCAGACCTTCCTCGCTGTGTACGGTCGCACCCACCGGACACACCTGCTCGCAGGGTGCGTTTTCGCAATGTACGCAGGCCATCGGCTGATGCACGATACGAGGCGAATCGACATTGCCGCTGAAATAACGGTCCACTCGAATCCAGTGCATTTCGCGGCTTTTGGCAACGCCTTCTTTTCCCACGATGGGAATATTGTTTTCCGCCTGACAGGCCACCATACACGCGTTGCATCCGATACAGGCATTCAAATCGATGGCCATTCCCCACCGGTTCCCGGTGTATTCGTGTTCTTTCCATAACGCCGCTTTTAGTATATGCGATTGATGTTTGAAGTGTTCCGGATCAGCCAGATAGGTTTCCAGGGTTGTTTCATGAATCAATTCGGGAATACGATGGCTGAGTTCTTTCCTCCCCACGGCATCGATAGCGAAATGATCCTGGGTAATGGCAAACGGATATTTTCTCCCGGTTTTTTCAATAGTGGCTCCTGTAACAAAGAAGGGGGTATCGGATGTTCGAATCGATTGAACGTCGAACCCAACGCCTGTTCCCACCCGTCCGGCTGCCGTGCGTCCATACCCCAATGCCAACGCAATGGAATTTTGCACCTGACCGGGCATTACATAAGCCGCTATCTCCAGGGTGCGTCCCTGGCAATTCAGTCGAATCAAATCGCCTTGCTCGATTCTAAGATTCCGCGCGGTTTCCGGAGCGATCAGCGCCGCATTATCCCACGTCAATTTGGTTAAAAAATCGGGTGTTTCCTGCAGCCAACCGTTATTGGCAAATCGCCCGTCGTAAACCATCGAATCGGGATAGAATACAACTTCCAGATAGTCTGGGCGGCATGAAGGAATCGCGATGGACCGTTCGTTCAGAGCTTTCTGGATCGCCATATTTTCATACCAGCTGCCAAACCATTCGAAATGGGTGTTTTCGATATACCCATTATGCAGCCAATACTGAAATCCCCTGTCGAAGGATTCAACCTGAAAAATTGCATGCAGCGATCGGCGTACGATATCGTAACCGCGTAATAATTCGTCGCCCTGGATAAGCGCCAGCAGTTCGATAGCGCTTTTTCCCCCATACAAAGGCTCAATCAATGGCTGGACTAGCGAGATCGTTCCGTCGTACGCCCGCGCGTCTCCCCAGGTTTCCAGAAAATGGGCGCGTGGCAAGTACCACGTTGCCAATGCCGAGGTTTCATTGGGGTATAGGCTGAGATGAAGAGTGGTGGGGACTCGATTAAAGAGATCTCGAAATTGCAGATCGACTGGCGCATCGTATACCGGATTGCCACCCAGAACGAGTAATGTTTTTACATCTCCCGCTTGAATGTCGCGCGCCAGAGAAAAAATCGCTTCTTTGTGAGAGGGACGATCCTTGTCGGGAAGAGTGGAATAAACAACAGTTTTTCTCACACATCCCATCATTTCGTTCATCATGGCCACGGCGGTATGCAAGAGAGGCGATTGATGAGAACCCGCTGCGATCAGGCACGCCCCTCGATTCTCCGCCAAATCTTTCGCCAACGCCGCAATCCACACTGCGTCAAACGAATGAATTTTATACCGCTCCAATTGCGGCAGTAAAATCTGGAAAAAGAATCCCAAGGGGACTTGTTGAGTGAATACCAGTTCCGCAGCCAGGGCCAGTGCGAATTCTTCAATCTTGGATGCAGGCAACAGCAACCGGTGATCGGCCATCGCGCCGGTGATCGTATAACGCGGCTCCACAACATAGAGGCGGTTCATCGAACCGTCTTGGGGATTCCGGTTTTTAGCAAAATCGGCGGCGTTTTTGAGCGCCGCCGGATGAGAACCTAATAAGTCGGCGTCTAAACTGACAATAACTTTGGCCTGATCCAACTGAGGCAGAATCCGCACCGGTTCTCCAAAAGCCAGGTTCGTCCCAGCTCGTTCGTTGTCATCGCTTATCGATTCATATTCATGCCATTTCGCCTCCGGAAATGCCTTTAGCAAACGATCCCGCATATTCCACACACTGGGCGAATAGGTAGCCTCGCTGAGAATCGAAAAACCCCGGCCACCCTGTTTTTTTAATTCCTCAAAATGCGTTTTGAGAAAAGCTTCCGCTTCGCTCCAACTTCGGACTGTTGAATCGTTTGCATTCTTTTCGATGGGATCGCGGCCACGATCCGGATCGTACAGTTCCAAAATGGCGGCCTGGGCAATGGCGCTTGCTTTCCCCAGACTGAAGGGATGGTCGGGATTTCCCTCTATCTTGATCGGCCGTCCATCGTAACTGGTCGCCAATAATCCCATCGCCACCCCCCCGACCTCCATCGCCGTAGCAAACGATTTCGTCTGGCCGGGATTGGTTTCTTCCGGCCTCTGCGAATAAGGGACAATTTTTTCTTTCGGCCATCGGCAACCCGTCAATCCCGCCAGGCAAAAGGAAGCCGCCATGATCTTTAAAAAATGACGACGCGTGTCTCCACGCAGGAACTCTTCTGCGTGCGAGGGAAACTCACTTTCCACAAACCGGCGAAACTCCGGCGTATCCGCCATTTCGTCCAGGCTTCGCCAATAGGTTTTGCCGTTCGTGTTGTCTGGAACCGTGCTCATAGTATCCTTATTCATTATCGATGGCATGTCGAACAATCCGTAGACGGATTGATATTGTTCTTTCTCCGTAATTCCTGGCCAAGCGTAATTCGATCCTCCGCCGGTTGCCAATCCAACTGCGTGACCGTTTCAAGCGGACGCAGATGGTTTTCGGGATTACGATGGCAATCCAGGCACCATGCCATACTCAACGTATGTACCTGATAGACTTCTTCCATCTTGTCCACACGTCCGTGACAGGAATCGCAACCGATCCCACGCGTCACATGAGCGCTGTGATTGAAAAAAGCGTAATCCGGCAGGTCGTGTATCCGAACCCACTCCACAGGCATTCCAGAAGCGTAACTTTCCCGGATCGGAAGAAGTTTATCGCTCTCCGGGCGTATCTGTTTGTGACAATTCATGCAGGTTTGCGTTGGAGGAATCGATGCCTGTGCTGCCTGTTCGACAGTATTGTGGCAATACCGGCAATCGATCCCCAACTCTCCGGCATGCAAAGCATGGCTATAACGAACTGGTTGCCGGGGTTGATAGCCGGTATCGGTAGTCTTGGGCGATCCTGCGTAATACACCAGAGATAACGCATATAATGGCGCGGCAATCAGAAGAATAGCCAGAGAAGGCCGTACCAGATTCGTCCACTTGGGAAATAAAAAATGGTTCATCGCGTTTTATCGATTGGTTGTTTTTACGATCTTTAACTTATACGCCGGCAACGCAGAAGATGTAACATCCCAGGGTGAAAAACCATCCATCATTGTATCCGAAAACCGTTTTCAGATAACGGGAAAACAGGTTTTTAAATCAGAAACCAACCTTCTTGTCCTCCGGAGTAAAGTAATAAAATCGATTCTTTTGGTATCGAAAAGATTTTAGAGTATAAATTATGGAACCAGTGGATTGA
Source organism: uncultured bacterium (assembly GCA_964520565.1). Lineage (GTDB taxonomy): Bacteria > Hinthialibacterota > Hinthialibacteria > Hinthialibacterales > Hinthialibacteraceae > CAZFOX01. Next base: position 7,046 of record CAZFOX010000014.1, read on the forward strand.
CTCAAGATTGAGTAGTAACGCACAATCGTTCTTATTTAGTTACCGGATTCTCTCGATGAGATAAAAGGCGAATGAATTCAACCAATAGATCTTCTATCGATTCAATCCTTCAGGAAGCCCAAATCCTCGCAACGGAAGGCCGTATTGAATCCGTCGGAGAGTTTCTGGAAAAAGCGCTGAACCAAAATCCCGACTCCACCGACCTGATGGCCCATCTGGGTTATTACTATTACCGCAGAGGCCGATTGAATCGGGCGTTGGATCTCTTTCTGCAGCGCAATCGCTTGTTGGAACCCAATGCGGAAATCTGTTTGATAATCGCCGATATCTACATTCGTCGCCACGATCATAAAAATGAACGGCAATGGTTACAAAAAGCAAATGTAAAGGAAAGCGTAGCCAGTTATCGCAAGCGTTTTTATATGTCTTATGTTCGTGAGTATTGTTTCTCGATTCGGCATTTCCTCCTTCAATCGCGCCTTATTCTATCCATCCTCAATGGAATTCGGCGTTGTCAAGATTCGATTTCTGTTTTTCTTATTTATTTTGCCGAAAAGGTATTTTGTCATTGGCTGGAACCTGAATCTGGCGAATCGCCGTTTCATTTGACTGTCTTCCTGAACTTCGCTCGCCAGTACGACCGAGAGTATCGAATGAATGGTCTAGCCTATCATAAAATCCGCGAAATTCTGATAGCCACCCGAAATCTACCTATTTATAGCAGTCATGCCCTTATCCTGGATATCGGCACAGGACTCAACACAATTCCCATCTTCTGGAGTACAAAAGGATGCAATGTAATATCCCTGGATGGTTCTACTTATGGATTCCAGCATCTCAAAATAGTTGAAGATATTTTGCGGCGAGAACAAAAGAATCCCCACATAATGTATACAATCGGAGATGGGACCTGCCTTCCAATCAAAGACAACACTTTAGATGGCGTTTCAGCCCTATGTATGCTCGAGCATATCCCCGAAGATGGGGATATCCAATGTGTAGCAGAAATCTACCGGGTACTCAAACCGGGTGGAATCGTTGTCTTATCGGTGGAAGCCTGTGGAAAAAGCACCGAGGGTTGGCTGGAAGTACCCTATCCAATCGGGTATCAAAGCGGATCTTCGGGAAAATCTAAACCATCCTATGAGCTGGAAGAAGTCTATTGCCGCAATTATTCGCCGGAAGAAATGATGAATCGCCAAGCTCAATCCTCCGGCTGGCAAATTGTTCGCGCCGGGTATTATGACGACGTGCTTCTTCCCCTGCGGCATTGGTTATCACCTACCCATTTTCTATCACCCTGGTTGCGTGCCATGCAACCTCTTCTTTCTTTACTCTTTTTCCGGCCTGCTTCGACTTCGAAAGCGCTATCGCCATCCAGCATCGGGTACCTGGTTTTACAGAAACCTCTGTAAAATCTCGTCTATCATCTCTTCCAGCTGTTGGTTTCAATGGATTTGGATGTAAGATCAACCGAAAGAAATTGTATACGTAATCTGGATAATGATGATCGAACAATTACAGGATAAAATCGGCAAAACGCCAAAGTTATCCATTATTATTCCCATCTATAACGAGGAAAAACTTCTTCCGGAAGTTTTATGCCGCATTCGCTCCATTGCGTGGGCGAACCGTGAAATCATCCTGGTCAACGATTGTTCCACCGATACCACCCAGGCAATTCTCGAACCGGAAAAAAATCAGCCCGATACCGTCGTACTCGCCCATTCCGAGAATCTGGGTAAGGGAGCGGCGATCCGAACCGGTTTACGCCATGTTACCGGAGATATCGTCATCATCCAGGATGCCGATCTAGAATACGATCCGGCGGAAATCCTGCATGTGATCGAACCCATCGCCCAGGGGAAAACTCAGGTTTGTTATGGTTCCCGTTTTCTGGGTACCGTCAAGGATATGCGTCTCCCCAATCGAGTGGGAAACTGGATTTTGGCCAGACTGGTCTCGATATTATTCGGCCAGCGCATTACCGATGAAGCAACCGCTTATAAAGCCTTCCATCGCTCCGCGATCGATCGAATCCCCCTGGAATGTCATGGATTTGAATTCTGTCCCGAGGTCACCAGCAAGGTCATGAAATTGGGTTACCGGATACTCGAGGTTCCCGTTTCATTTAAAGCCCGAACCGTGGCGGAAGGAAAGAAGATCGGCTGGCGCGATTTTATCATCGCTGTCTGGACGATTTTGAAAGTCCGACTGTTCTGGAGTACTAAAAAAGCTACCCCTCCGGTGATTCCATTAAAACCATGAATAAACCATCTCAACGTATTGTTATCCTCGGCGCTGGAGTGGCCGGTTTGTCGGCTGCCTGGAAATTATTGCGCGAAAATCCCGCATTGAATGTCACTATTATTGAACGGGAATCCCAACCGGGCGGCCTGGCGAGAAGCCTGAACTGGAAAGGGCATACACTCGATCTGGGCCCTCATCGTTTTTTCACTGAAATCCCCGAAATTCGCCAATTCATGAATAACTTTTGCGAAGAGAGCCTGTCGCAGGTCAAACGCGTCAGCCGTATGTACCTGAATGGAAAATACATTCCCTATCCGATTAAACCGCTCCCAACCTTGCAGGCGTTGGGTTTGAAGGAATCGGCTTCCTTTTTCCTCTCCGCGTTGGAAGTTTTATGGAAGGGAAAAAACAATCCGGTTTCCTATGAAGAATACGTAATTGGTTATTACGGCGAAAAACTATACCGCCGTATTTTCCAGCCCTTTGCCGAAAAAGTATGGGGCATACACGCCAACCGAATTACGGCGGAGACCGCCCGCGTACGCCTTCGGGGAGAGAATATCTGGCATGCCCTAAAGGATGGCCTCTTATCGAAAAAAGAGACTTACGTGGATCGGTTTCTATATCCCCCGAACGGCATTGGAGAGATTGCCCAGAAATTCGCCAACGAAGTGTCTGAAATGGGTGGCCGAATTTTCTACAATCACCGGCTGGGTAGCGTTCATCTCAAACATCACGGGCGAATCTCGGAAATTGAAGCCAAGGGGCCTAATTATACTATGCGCCTGGCCTGCGATGTGCTGATCAATACCATTCCCTTGCCGCATTTGATCGGACACGTTCAATCCCAGGTTCCTAAAGATATCTATGCGGCTGCCGCTTCATTACAATACCGTGGAGTTGTACTGCTCTACGTGGAATATGAGGAAGAATCCCGTATAGAAGATACTTGGTTGTATTATCCTGAAGAGCACGTTCCTTTCTCACGAATCTACGTGCCGGGAAACTTTATTCCTCAAAAGAAACAATCCGGGAAAACCTGTTTGTGCATCGAATTCCCGTGCGATATCGATTCCGAACTGTGGAAAACAGACGCGCGGGATCTGGCTTCCTTGGCAGACGATACATTAGTCCCGTCGGGTTTACTCCATTCTCGAAGTGTAGACGCTCTCGAGGCACGAATCGCGGAAGGTTATCCTTTATACGAAATCGGATACGAACAACATGTGAATAAAGTGCTGGGATATTTGCGATCCCTTGGAAATTGCATCACCGCCGGGCGTCAGGGATTGTTCCGCCACAATAACATGGATCAAGCGCTGCATATGGGTCTTCTGGCAGCCGAACACATCCTGCAAAACGAGAACGTCGATCTCTGGTACGATCGGATCAACCGCTTCAACGATTACCGGATTGTCGATTAAAAATCCCGTTTATTACCGTCCAGTAGGGTAATCATAAAGTATAGTTATCGCGGGTGAACGGGTGCCAAGGGCAGTGTATTGTCTGCCCTTGAATCGTAATCAAAAACGTTTGGGTTACAAAAAAAGGCAGACACTTTGTTGAATCTTGAAAGACCTTGGAAAAAAGCGTTATTAATCGTTCCTCCGACAGGAAAATATATCCGCGAGGAACGTTGCCAGACTCCGCTTGACGAACTGCATACTGTCGCTCTGCGACCGCCGATGGACTTGCTTTATATCGCCGCCGCGCTAGAAGAGGTAGGCGCGCGAGTTCGCATAGTGGATTATCCCGCTCATGAGGGGACCTGGGAGACCTTGGAACGCGATGTTCGCGAGTTTCAACCCGATGCGCTGATTCTCTCAATCACCACACCCACCCTGGCGGGCGACGCAATCGCCGCCACCAAAGCCAAAGCCATCGATCCTCAAATTGTCACTCTTACGAAGGGCGCGCATTTTCTTCAGCTGGATCACCAGGCGCTGGAGCAATATCCGCAGTTTGATCTGGTCATGCGCGGCGAATACGAAGAGACCGTCCAGGAACTTTCATCGGGGAATCCTTGGAACGAGATTCACGGAATCACCTATCGAAATGGCCAGGAAATCGTACGCAATCCCGATCGTGGATTCATCCAGGACGTCGATTCCATTCCATTTCCCGCCCGTCATCTGATCGATAACAATCCCTACCGGCGTCCCGATACCGGTGAATTGCAAGCGACCATCGTCACCAGCCGGGGATGTCCCTATCCCTGCATCTATTGCCTCGCCAACGCTGTCTCGGGGAAAGCCGTCCGCAATCGATCCCCGGAAAATGTCATAGCCGAGTTGAAAGAATGTATTGACCGGCACGGCATCCGCGATTTTCTGTTCCGTTCCGATCTGTTCACCGCCAACAAGCGGTGGGTGATCTCTCTCTGTCGCGCGATTCAGGAAGCAAAACTCGACATTCAATGGGCCTGCAACAGCCGTGTAGATACTCTCAGCGAAGAGATGCTTGTCGAAATGAAAAAAGCCGGTTGCTGGTTGATTGCCTTCGGCGTGGAACACGGCGATCCGGAAATGCTGCAACTCATGCGAAAGCAGGTGAAATACGAGAACATCGAACCGGCGATTCAACTGTGCCGCAAGGTGGGGATCCGGAGCAGCGTCTATTTCCTGATCGGTCTGCCTTGGGAGAGCCGTGAAACCTTTGAGAAAAGCAAAGCTTTCGCCCGCAAACTAGATCCCGATTTTATCGAATTTTTCTATACCTATCCCTTTCATGGAACCGAGTATTATGAAATCGCAGTTCGGGAAGGACTCCTACGGGAAGGAGAGTTGCCCAAAACCGGATACAATCAACCATCCATCCCTACCAAGTTTCTATCCCTCGATGAACTGAAACCGATGCGGAAAGAGGCTCTGCGTTCGTTCTATCTCCGGCCGCGTTATATCTTCCGTACCCTGTGCGCAAATCCCTCTCCCCGTATCCTCAAAAACTATATGATCTACGGCATGCGCCAGTTATGGGACTTATTCGCCCGGTAGAGATAGAATGGTCAAAAATTCCAATATAATGAAGAACGAGAAGAATGAGAAAAGCATCGGCCATGCCTGCCGTATCCTGAAATGGGTGGTGAATTGAGTCTAAAATGCGTGTCTTGCTTCTGAATCCTCCCGGCGACAAACCGTATCTGCGCGACTATTATTGCAGTCACACGGCGAAGGGATATTACTATTGGCACCCTTACGACCTGGTCGTTCAGAGCGGCATCCTGTCTCGCCGCCATGAGGTGGAGTACCTGGACGCTAACGTTCAGTTATGGAGTTTCACACGCGCCTCTTCTGAAATCCGCACCCTTCATCCCGACGCACTGGTTTTTCTCACAGGCGGAGTCAGTTGGAAACAGGACTTTGCTTTTCTTGACAGTTTGCATATTCCCCCCAACGTTCCCGTTATCGGAACCGGCGACGTGTTAGTCAGCCGGGGCAGGGAACTGATGAATCAATACCCCTGGCTCTCCGGTGTGCTGCTCGATTTCACCTCCAACGCGATCGAAACATTTCTCAACGCGTGGGACAGCCGTACTGCCTCCCTGGCGTTGGATGGCGCCATTCCCAACCTGCTCTATCGTAATAGAGGGGATTTCGTGCGTGGAGTGGATCCCGGCAACCGGTATTACTCCTTCCCCCTGCCGCGTTACGACCTGCTACCCCTGCGGAAATACCGTATTCCCCACGGACGGAGGAGGATATTTGCTTCCTTCCTGACGGATTTCGGTTGCCCCTACACTTGTTCCTTCTGTTTTAATGGCAAATGGGATCACAAATTGCGCGATCTCGACAACGCCATGCAGGAACTGCGTTACGTACGCGATATCGGTATTCGCGAATTATGGATCAAAGATCTGACCTTTGGCGTCAATCGCAAACACTCCACCGAATTCCTCAACCGCCTGATCGCCGAAAACCTGCGCTTCGACTGGATTACCCTCTCCCGGGTAGACGTGATGGACGAAGAACTCTTGTCCCTCATGGCGCGGGCGGGATGTCACACCATCCAGTTCGGCGTCGAATCGTCCGACCAGGGAATCCTCAATTCCATTGAAAAGGGGATACAACCACAACGGGTAAAAGAGATTTTCGCGCTGTGCCGAAAACTCGGCATCCGCACCCTGGCGCATTTTATTCTCGGCCTGCCGGGAGAGACAGAACAGACCGCTCTGCAAACGATCGAATTCGCCAAGGAACTCAATCCCGATTTTGCTTCTTTCAATATAGCCGCCCCCCGTATGGGAACCGATCTGCGCGCCGAAGCCATCCGCCAGGGCTGGGTGGATAAGGATGTCGATTCGGTGGATAATTCCACCTTCCTTCCACAATTGGAAATCGGCACGCTATCCGGACAACGCGTCATCGAACTGCGCAATCAGGCAATCCGAGAATTCCATATGCGTCCCTCCTATTTATGGAAAAAAATCATGGATATCCGCTCGCCCCGCGAATTCTGGCGCGCCCTGCAGAACGGGTACACTCTGTTCCAATCCACCCTGCGTAAACCGTCCCTTCAGGATATCATGGATGGAGAATAGCGGCCTCATTTTCAACTATTCAAAAAAATATCTTCTCTTTTTTGATCCAATAGGTAAAATCTTTGGTTGCCCAGTAACTACCGATTCTTAGATTGTTCCGACGGGATATTTCGTATGAATGCAGAGAAGAGAGTGTGTACACATTGATATGGATATCAAGTACATCAATCCTTTTCTCGAAGCAGGTGTTTCTGTCCTGGAACAATTGACCAGGACAACTTTTTCCAAAGGCCGCCTGGAACTGCGCGACACCACCGCAACAAATTTTAATGTTGCAGTGACCATCGGCGTAACGGGAGAGATTCAAGGTCAGGTTGTTTATTCCCTATCGTTCAAAACGGCGATCCAGATTGCCTCCAAAATGATGGGGGGCACAGTCTTAACGGAATTCTCAGGGATGGCGGAAAGCGCGATCTCCGAAATGGCGAATATCATCACCGGCAACGCCTTTACTCGCCTCTGCTTCAAACAGGTGAAATGCTCGGTAACCCCTCCCTCCATGATCGTCGGCGATAATATCCGCACTCGAGCTACCCAGATTCAAACCATCGTGATCCCTCTGAAATCCGAACTGGGTCCACTGGAAGTTTGCGTGGGTCTGGAAGAAAAACCGGCTTCGAAAGAAGAAAAGAAATCCAAAACATCCCGCGCTTTCTAATTCCATACCGCACTATCCCGCTTGATCAAACCGGTCACTTGAAGGCAAACTATCTCACCGATTAGAATTGTATCCAGGCATTTGGAACTAATAATTTCTATCCAGAACCGGCCATATTAATCGAAAATGATGAAGTCCATATTGCAATGAAAATCTTATTCCTGGCCCCCTGCGTGCCGACCTTCTCCGATGGCCGTCGGCCTTATAACTTTCTCCGTTTTCTCGCACCGCGGCACGAGGTTCATCTCCTCTGTTTCAAACTCCCGCCGCAAACCCCCGAAGACATCCGCCGCATCCAGGCGATGGGCGTGCGAATCACCACCGTTGATTATCAAACCTCACGCTGTTTGTTCAATTGCCTGTCGGGAATCCCTCTCCGTCGTTCGTTTCGCATCTCCTGGTGCCGCTCTCCGGAATACCAGGCGGCGCTTGAGCGGACTCTTTCCCAGCATTCCTTCGATCTCGTCCACATCGACCGTAAACGGATGGGACAATACGCACCCTGGATCAGCGCTCCCAAACTTCTTGATTTCACCGATTCGATTCTACTGTACTTAAAACGATCTCTGGTCTACCGGCGCAAGTTCACACAGAGGTTCATCGATGCTTGGGAATTACAGACGATTCCCACCTATGAAAAGTGGCTGTTACCTCACATTGATGCCGCACTGGTTTGTTCTTCCATCGATGCCGCTCAATTCCAGCAGGATCATCCCGGTTACCGTTTCGACATCATCGAGAATGCGGTGGATGCGGATCAATTCACTCCTAAAAACCATATCGGTTCATATGAATCATGCTGTCTCTTGACCGGAACCCTTTTTTATTACGCCAACATCGACAGCGTTCTCTATTATTTCGATGAAATTCTCCCCCGCCTGCGTCATGAGATTCCCAACCTGGAATCGCTAATTGTTGGAACCCGTCCCGTCCGCGCGATTCGCAGGTTGAATGGTTCCCAGGGAATTCAGATCGTTGCCGATGTGCCCCACATGTCCGATTACCTCTTCCAGGACGATATCTATATCTGCCCTCTTCGTATCGCCGCTGGAATTCGCAACAAACTTCTCGAAGCCATGTCGGCTGGCATGCCGATTGTAACCACCCGTCTTGGAGCGGAAGGACTGACGGTTCGGGACGGAAAGGAGATGTTATTTGCCGAAACGCCACAAGAGTTCGTCGATTGCGTCAAACGCATTCGCGAATCGCCCGAATTGCGTAAAACACTAGCGGAAAATGGCCGAAGATACGTCCTACAAAACCACAACCTCGATAAGTTGGGAGGAAAACTGGAAGCGTTATATGAAAGAGTGATCAGCGATAAACAGAAGAAATAATACGTTTCGAATTACGGTTTCTTGGCGGCGGTAAACGCTTCTTTAATCATTTCCTGCAATCCCGTATAACGGGTGCGGATTTTATTATTGTGCACCGCCAGTTCCAAAGCACGTGGTTCTCCCACTAAAACCACCAGTTTTTTCCCCCGGCTGACAGCCGTATAAAGCAGGTTGCGTTGCAACATCGGAAAATGCTGCGTTACCAGTGGAACCACAACCGCCGGGTATTCGCTTCCCTGCGATTTATGCACGGTCACTGCATAAGCCAACATGGTATTGTCCAGTTCCATTTTTTCATAATGGATCGGGCGGCCTTCAAAATTGATGGTAACCGTTTCTTCCTCGGTATCGACTTCCTGCACGAATCCAATGTCTCCGTTAAAGACATCCTTATCGTAATCGTTTTTGGTTTGCATGATCTTGTCGCCCGGAGCGAGAGAATAAAACGGGCCTCGAAAGCGGTTCTCCGCGGCGTTGAGTTTTTCCTGCAGAACGGCGTTCATAATTTCCACGCCAACTTCCTTCTTGATCATCGGACAGAGAACCTGCACGTCCTGTTTGGGATTGAAACCGAATTGCCGGGGAATTCGTTCCGTCACCATTTCAAGAATCGCTTCACGCGCCCCGATTGGATTGGCGCGGTTGATAAAGAAAAAATCCTGTCCTTTCTCAATCCCTCCGCTTTCCAACTCCGGCATCTGCCCCTGATTGATCCTTTGCGCGTTGATCGAAATCAGGCTGCCCGCTTCCTGGCGAATGATTTGGCTAAGCCGAATCGTACACAGGCATCCGCTTTCGATCAGATCGTGCAACACAAATCCCGGTCCCACGGCGGGTAACTGATCGACGTCGCCCACCAGTAACAAATGACAGGAAGGAGGAAGCGCCTCCAGTAACGCCGCCATCAGTTCGGTATCGATCATCGACGATTCGTCCACCACCATCAAATCCACCCGCAGCCGCCGCGTACTGTTTCGCTTGAAACCGGCGGAATCGGGATCGTATTCAAGCAACCGATGAATGGTAAATGCCTGCTTTCCGGTACTTTCGGTGAGTCGTTTGGCCGCGCGCCCTGTAGGAGCGGCTAGTTTGATTCGCGCTCCCCGTTTTCTCCAGAGACGCAAAACACCACGGACAATTGTGGTTTTCCCCGTTCCCGGCCCGCCGGTAATGATCACCAATTTGTTTGTCAGCGAGGCGACAATCGCTTCCCGTTGGGCAGGAGCGAGTTGAATTCGCAGTTCCCGCTCCACTTCATCCAGTTCATCGTCGGTTGGAGTCAACAGCGCCATGCTGGAAGCGGAGTGATGCAGCTGCACCATATCCCGAGCTACACTCGTTTCCGCCACGTAGAGATGGCGAAGGTAAATCGAAGTACCACTATGTCGAAGGATCACTTCACGGTTGTTCGCCATTCCCGCCAATGCTTTTTGCCATTGTTCTTCGTATTCCAATGGAATCAACCGGGCGGTACGCTGTTGTAATTCAAATAAGGGAAGAAATACATGCCCATCGCCCAGCGATGCGAACAAAGCGTAACGAATACCTCCTCCGATCCGCTCCAGCGCATTCTCTGCCAACCCCATTTGTCGAGCCACGGCATCCAATTCCATCCATTTCATCTGGGGATTTAAAAATAAGGCGGAGTATGGATCTTGCCGCAAAACATCTAGGGATTTTACACCCCATTGGGCGTAGGCTTGGTTGGCAAACGTCTTGCTCCACCCCATTTTGATTAAATCCTGAACGATGGTCTTCTTCGTCCGCACCATATCAATCCTCAAGGATGTTTCTATCTCGAATTGCGGTAAACAATCCTATCTTGATTGAGTTTTCCGGCAACTCAACGAGCGTGTAATCATGATAAATCGAATGAGTACATACATACAATTTTTTGGACTATCAACTCGGTCGCGTTCCCTCTTTCAAAATAGTGGGTCAGGTTGGATCGTGAAAATCAGGAGTTAATACTTCGTAGACTTTTTGAATCAAAGCGCCGGGGGTGAAGGGTTTCATTAAAAACAGAGTGCCCAATTCCAAAAAACCTCCTTTTACGATCGCATTTTCCGTATATCCCGAAACGAATAACGCTTGGGTTTCAGGATGAATCGATTGCATATGTTGAACTAATTCTTTCCCTCCCATTTTAGGCATAATCACATCGGTTATTAATAACCGAATCGGCTCGGAATACTGACGGCCTATTTCCAGCGCTTCTACGCCATCCCCCGCCAGAAGAACGTGAAATCCCGCTTCCTCCAATATCCGTTGCGAGAGTTGCCGAACGCTGGATTCGTCTTCCACCAGCAGGATCGTTCCCGTTCCCTTCGGCCTTGTATCTTGCTTGAAGACCGGTTTTTCTGGTTCGATTGGATCGTGACAAACGGGAAAAAAGATTTTGAATGTGGTTCCCAGTTTGGGTTCGCTATATACCCATACATAACCACCGCTTTGCCTAATGATCCCATACGCGGTAGCAAGTCCTAATCCCGTTCCTTTGCCTTTTTCTTTGGTCGTATAAAAGGGTTCAAATATGTGAGGCAGAACTTCTCGATCCATACCGACCCCTGTATCGCTGATAGACAATAAAACATACGATCCGGGAATTACATCCACATGCCGGTTGGCATAATCCGCCGTCAGTTCCGCATTGGCTGTTTCGACGACCAGTTTCCCTCCCTCTGGCATGGCATCGCGCGCATTGATGCAGAGATTCAATACGATCTGTTCGATCTGAGTGGGATCGGCTTTGATATTCTTTAACGCAGAATCCAGGTGAGTGACGATTTCGATATTTTCCGAAATCAGTCGCCGGAGGATTTGTTCCATGTTGAAAACCAGATCGCTCAGATTCACAATCTTAGGCTGCATTACCTGTTTGCGGCTGAAAGCCAGGAGTTGTTGCGTGAGCGCAGCGGCGCGTTGCGCGGCCTTTTTAATCTCTTCCAAATCCCGTAGCGACTTCAGATTATCTTTGCAACGTACCTCCAATAAATCGGAATAACCGAGAATCGCGGTTAGGATGTTGTTGAAATCATGAGCGATCCCTCCCGCCAATCGCCCAATCCCTTCCATTTTTTGGGAATGAATCAGCTGTTCCTGTAAATGTGCTTTGTCTTCTTCCGATTGTTTCCGCTGCTCGATTTCTCGCTGCAG
>CAZFOX010000015.1:0-18785 GCA_964520565.1 uncultured bacterium
GCGTGTGAACTGGGCGCAGTTGAGATCGACAACCGGGCCGTCGCCGTACCAGTAGGTCACAATGAAGTGATCCCAGTTTTTCCCCGCATTCAGGCGGGCTTTAAGCCCTCCGGTTCCGAATGCTTGTGTGGGATGGGAACCAATCAGCCAGTTCGCGATATCCACGGCATGCACCGCCTGTTCGACGATCACGTCGCCCGAAAGTACCGGGTCGGTTCCCCAATTGCGAATCCGTGCAGCGGCAGGCGACATACCTTCGGTTGGCGCGAGTCCTCCACAGGGGAAATAATTAAACGCCTGGCCGCAGACAATCTCCCCAATGGCGCCTTCATGAACGCGCCGGGCTGCCTCGACGTAAAAAGGGCTGTTACGAGACTGGAAATCAACCAGTAACGACACTTTTCCCCGCGCCTTACGTCCTGTCTCCTGGACGCTCAGAGAACCGGGAACGTCCACCGCAACCGGCTTGCATAACCATACGTGCTTCCCTGCCGTTACCGCATCGGCGGCGTGTTGAGGATGAAAGTAGGGAGGACTGGTGATAATAACGCCGTCGACCGTGGAGGCGAGAATATCCTTATATCCATCCATACCGATGGTGCACCGGGATGGAGAAATATCGAACAGATTTTGAAAACGTTCCAGGCGGTCGGCAAAGTAATCATGCGCGGCAATTAATTGAACGTGCTCACCGACATTGTCGAGCATCTTTTTTCCGATGAAGAATCCCCGTCCCCCACAGCCGATTACACCCAATTCGATTTTCGAATTGGCTTGCGAACCTCGTGCCAATGGAGAAGGGATCAGCATAACGCCTGCCGTTACAGCGGCATTTTGAATGAATTTTCGACGCTTCGATTTTAAGTCCATGAGATACTCCCTCATAACGTGTCAGTGCACTGTAAACTATGAGCCAATCTTCACTCTGTTTGGTTGAATGAATATCGAATTCGTTTTCGTATTGCCCGAGTAAATCCGCTATAGACTATATGGTAACGGAGGATGAATTCGAGATAAGTGTCCTCCCCGCCGTCTGCTCCAGCCGGGAATTTTCCAGTGAATTCTCCGAGGGGGAAAAAACAGATTGTATGATTGGTGTGACGGTATCTTACCTCCGGGAAACCGGGTACAATAATGATTGTCTTGTCAAAAAAACCATATCGAGATAATACTTCCTGAAATAGGTATGAATATCTCTTGAATCGAAACTATAAAAATTAATCGATAGAGAAAGGAACCGCAATATGATGGAGAATAATCGCCGGCAATTTCTCGCCACTTGTGCTATGGCGGGAGTGGGATACGCAACGAGTCGCTTTCTTACCCGCAGTGCGTTTGCGCAAGATACTCCTGTGATGAGCATCGCCCGTTACAAGAATTCTCCTGCGGAAGCGGACGCGATCGCGGAAGAAGCCGAAAAATTGACACGCGCCGCCATCGACGCTCTCGGCGGTATGTCCAAATTCGTCTCGAAGGGCGATGTGGTTTTTATTAAACCCAATATCGGCTGGGATCGAACTCCCGAACTGGCAGCCAACACGAATCCTCATGTCATCGCCACTTTGATTAAGATGTGCGACGAAGCGGGCGCGAAAGAAGTGAAGGTGAGCGACAATACCTGCAACGCCGAACAACGTACCTTTGCGCGCAGCGGCATTCAGGAGGCCGCCAAAAAAGCTGGGGCCAACGTGTTTTTCCTGAATCCGAACCGATACAAGAAAATGGCGGTCAATGGAAAAGTGATCAAGGAGTGGGAATTGTATCCGGAAATGATCGAAGCCGATAAGTTGATTAACGTTCCCATTGCCAAGCATCATACGATTAGCAATGCAACGATCGGTATGAAAAACCTGATGGGCGTCATTGGGGGCGCTCGCGATCAATTCCATCAGCAGATCGATCAAACCCTGCCCGATCTGCAAGCCTTTGTCAAACCGGATTTGATCGTTGTCGACGGTATTCGCGTTCTGCTTCGCAACGGCCCGGTTGGCGGCAATCCCAAGGATGTGGCCCGCAAGGACACTATCGCCGCCGGAACTGATCCTGTAGCCCTCGATGCTTTTGGTGTTACTTTGATCGATCGCAAGCCCGAAGAGATCAGCCATATTGTGGAAGCCGCCAATCGCGGTATGGGCAAGATCGATTTTATGTCGTTGTCTCCGAAAGAGATCGTTATCTAATGCCTAAGAAAAAACCGGTGCGGAAGGTGGAAAATGCACCTTCCGCACCGATGAATCAGAAAAAAATGGTTTCGAAAAAAAAGCGCACGAGTTGGGTTGTTTGGCTTCGCCGAGCAATCCAGACCTTCTTTTTGCTCCTCTTCTTCTATTTGTTTTTGGAAACGACCTATCATCCATTCAATGAAGTGGGCGGTCCGGTTGAGATATTCTTTCAGATCGATCCCCTGGTACTGGTCGGTACCTTTCTTGCCAACTACGCCGTTCCGATCGTTTTGTTATTTTCCTTAATCACTCTGGGAGTGACCGTCATTTTTGGACGCTGGTTCTGCGGCTGGGTATGTCCCTTTGGTATACTCCACAATCTCTTCACGAGCATGCGCCGCCGCAAAATGAAGGTTCTCATGGAGCAGGGAACCTATACTAACGGACAGAAGGTCAAGTATTACATTCTTGTAGGCGTTCTGGTCTGTGCGCTTTTTGGCGTCAACGCCGTAGGGTGGATGGATCCATTCTCCTTTTTCTACCGGTCGCTGGCTACCTCCATCTACCCGGCTATCAATTGGGGATTGGAGACGGGCTTTACCTGGATTTATCAGAACGATCCTCACATCGGCTCGCTGCATGCCACCAGCCTATCCGAACCGGTTTATGAAAAACTGCGCGCTTCTTTTTTAGCCAACAAACAACCCGTCTTTTTTGGGGGTGTATTGATCGGTCTGCTTTTCATCCTTGTTGTGGGATTAAATTTCTTTAAAGGCCGTTTCTGGTGCCGGTATCTCTGTCCGTTGGGCGCTTTGCTGGGAGTGGCAGGGAAGAATCCCCTGTTTCGCTTGAGCAAGAACGCCGATCAATGCCACAATTGCCGGGTTTGTCTTGCGGATTGCCAGGGGGGGGCACAACCGCAAACCCTGAACGAATGGAAACCTTCCGAGTGTTTCTATTGCTGGAATTGCCGCGATGCCTGCGCGACCGATGCCATTTCGTTTACTTTCGCGTCGCCGAAGCAGGAGGAGAAAAAACCATGAATCTCGTTCGTTGGATCGCGCGGTTTTTCCGGCCTCCCCAGGCAGAACGGATCGACTTGAGCCGCCGCGTGGCGATTTCGTCGGGCATCGGCGGAATTCTCGGCGTTTTACTCTTCCGCAGCCATCCTCTGGCCACTGGCAGGACCTTCAATCCCGGCCTGATCCGTCCGCCGGGTTCTCTTCCGGAAAAGGAGTTTCTGGCTCGCTGCGTTAAATGTGGAGAATGCATGAAGGTCTGTCCGACGAACGGCATTCAGCCCGCTCTTTTTCAGGCGGGACTCGAAGGCATGTGGACGCCGGTTATGAATATGAAAATCGGCTATTGCGAGTACGAATGCACTCTCTGCGGCCAGGTGTGCCCCACCCAGGCTATCCGGGAACTGAAACTGGAACAACTTCCCGACGGTCAAACGGTTCGCCTGGAACCTCTCGAGGAAAACGGCGGCCTAGATATTTCCATCGAACAACGTAAGCCTATGAAGATCGGCCAGGCTTTTTTCGATCCCAGCCGTTGCCTGCCTTACGCGTTCGCTCGTTCGTGCATCGTTTGTGAAGAACATTGCCCCACATCGCCTAAAGCGATCTGGGTAGACGAAGTCGAGGTGATCAACTCGGCGGGCGAAATGGTTCCTTTGAAAAAACCTTACGTTGAACCCTCTCGTTGCATCGGATGCGGAATCTGTGAAAATGTTTGTCCACTCAAGGATCGATCCGGTATCTATGTCACCAGTGCGGGAGAATCCCGCAATAAGGAGAACCAGTTTCTTTTGGCGGCACAATCCTCCAGTCCTTACGCCAATATGAATTCTGATTCCAATTCCAATCCTTATGGAAGTGCGAATCCCTATGGGAATTCCAATCCCTGAGTGTTTCTTTGTGATTTCAATCGAGTAATTGGAATCATTGCGATTGCGATTTTCGTTGGAAAATAAGCATTTTTGGGGAGAATGTTGATGCCACACAATCTTTCCCGTCGTTCCTTTTTACAAACTGCAGGGTTTTTTTCTCTAATCGGGGCGAGTGGTTTATCCAATTCCATTGCTTCCAGCCGCAAGCCTAACATCCTTATTCTCTACTCCGACGATCAGGGTTATGGCGATGTGGGTTGTTATGGAGCGGCAGATATTCAGACACCCCACATCGATGCGTTGGCGGCTTCAGGTTCCCGTTTTACATCCTGGTATTCAAACGCGCCTGTCTGTTCGCCTTCCCGCGCCGCCTTACTGACTGGTCGCTACCCCCGCCGCGGCGGTGTTCCCAGTAACGTCGCTGCCGGATATAGCCAACAGGGACTCAAGCCCTCGGAAATAACTCTCGCCGAACTTCTGAAGCAAAACGGGTACCGCACCGGTATGAGCGGGAAATGGCATCAAGGAGGCGCTCCCGAATGCCGCCCTTCAGCGCAAGGTTTTGAGGAATCCTTCGGTTTCTATAACGGCTGCATCGATTACTACTCGCATATCTTTTACTGGGGGTTGGCGGGTGGCGTTCCACCCATGCACGATCTTTGGAAAAACGGCGAGGAAGTGTGGGAAAACGGCGAATACGTTCATCATCTGATCGTTCGCGAAGCGGTGCGTTTTATTCGAAAGCATCGCGAAGAACCTTTCTTTCTCTACGTTCCCTTTAATGCCCCTCATTATCCGATGCACGCTCCGCCGGAATATTGGGAACGGGTCAGCCATATTCAGGATCCGCATCGCCGCACCCAGGCGGCGATGGTTTCCGTACTTGACGATAGCGTCGGCGCGATCATCGCGGAAATAGAACGCAGTGGCCTTGCAGAACAGACACTGGTATTCTTTATCAGCGACAACGGTCCTTCCACCGAACCTCGCAATCTGCTCGACGATTCCCGCGTGGATTATCGCGGCGGAAGCGCGGGCGAATTTCTCGGTCAGAAGTTCGATCTCTTCGAAGGCGGTATTCGCGTGCCTGCCATCATCCGCTGGCCGGGTGTGATTCCCGCCGGCCGAGTGGTGGACGATCTCGCTGTAACAATGGATGTTTTTCCGACTATCGCCGAATGGATCGGTGCGGAATTACCCGGCGACCGTCCTATCGATGGAAGAAGTCTGGTTCCCTTATTAACTCAAAACGCCCCTTCACCGCACGATTGGATTTTCTGGGAAAACGGCAAACAACGCGCTGTCCGCCGGGGCGATTGGAAACTCATCCTCAATCCTCCCAAAACGGATATGCGTGATTTCACGGGCAATGATCTCCTTTTTAACATAAAGGAAGATCCCCGCGAAACCAGTAATCTCGCAGAACAGAAACCGGAATTGGTGAAGGAATTAAAAGCGAAGATTGAAGAGTGGGAGAAAAATTGTTCGTAATTCGGTTTATCACTTTGGTATATCCACGGTCGGGAATTGTATCCTCGAGGAGAGATCGTTTTTACTTGGTTGATGAGTATAAGATAAAAAGGAATCAACGGAAGGAAAAATGAATTTCCATTTTTAATACGATTAGGGTCTCAAAGGAGTAGCATGATGGCCGCAAAATGGAATTTTCCCCCATCGAAGGTTTCTCAGTCCCGCCGTGATTTTCTTACTGGAATCGCAGGAATGGCGGTTCTGGGCATCTCCGTTTCCTCCCGCGCCGGGGAATCTCCAAAGATAATTCCCGTCGGCGCACATCCCTGGGTATATGCTGCTACACAACCGCAATATGACGTCACTCCCATCCTCGATCGAATATTTGCCGATATGAGTTACGCCGGGATGGATGGCATCGAATTGGTGCATACGGCTCTTCGCCCGGAAGATAGTGTTAAGCGTATCGAAGAACTATCGAAGAAAAACAACCTGCCGGTGTTAGGATCTTCGTTTGGCGGCGATCTGTGGAATCGAGAAAAACACAACGAGGCTCTTCAGGACGCCGAACTTGTGATTTCTCGCCTCGCCCAGCTCGGCGGGAAAACCCTGGGAACCTCGGTTGGTTCGGCGGGACGTATCAAGACGGATGCCGAGTTGGATGCTCAAGCGGATATTCTTCGCCGGATTATAAAGATGGGTGAGGATCGCGGCATTACTCTCAATCTCCACAATCACACCTACGAAGTGGAAAACAATCTACATGACTTGAAAGGGACATTGGAGCGTATCCCCGATGTGAAACTTGGCCCCGATCTGGATTGGCTCGTGCAGGGTGGTGTAAATCCGGTTGATTTTATTCACTCCTACGGTGAACGGATTGTCTTTCTCCATCTGCGAGATCAGAAAAAAGACAAGACCTGGGTCGAATCCCTCGGGGAAGGCGATATGGATTATAAGGCAGTTGCCAAAGCCCTGCGGGATGTTGGTTTTTCCGGTATCGCCGTAATCGAACTCGCTCATCCAGCAGGATTCCAGCCTACGCGTCCGCTTCGAGAAAGTATGAAAATGAGCCGCGAATATGTCCGAAAGACCTTGGGGTATTAAAATAAGGGAAACGCCATGATGAATCTCAACGAACTCGCCGCTTCAATCACGGGGCGGGAAAACAGTTTGTTTCTCGAAGATATCCAGGAACACAAGCAGGATTTATTGGAGAGAATTGGGTATTCCCGTATTCTGGTTGTGGGAGGGGCGGGAAGTATCGGATCGTCAACCATTCAGGCGATCCTTCCCTATCATCCCAGCGCCCTTCATGTCGTCGATCACGATGAAAACGGTCTGGCGGAACTGGTTCGCAATCTTCGGAGTCATGAATCCAAATGGTCTCTCGAAGATTTTCGCACTCTTCCCCTGGATTACGGGTCGCCGGTCATGCAACGATTCCTTATGGAATCGCCTTCCTACGATTTTGTCCTCAACTTTGCCGCTCTCAAGCATGTTCGTTCCGAGAAAGATGTCTTCTCTCTCTTGCAACTTTTGGATACCAATATCGTCAAAACATATCGGTTGCTCGATTGGATTTCGCACAAAAATGCCTCGACTCGTTATTTCTGTGTATCCACCGATAAGGCTGCCAATCCCGTTAATTTTATGGGCGCCAGCAAGCGGGCGATGGAGAGATTGATATTTTCCAATCGCATACTCAGATCCGATAATATGACCGCTTCGTCCGCGCGATTCGCCAACGTGGCTTTTTCGAAAGGGAGTCTTTTAGAAAGTTTTTTAATTCGCATTCAAAAAAAACAATCTTTGGCTGTCCCAGAAAATACACGCCGTTTCTTCCTATCGTTGCAAGAGTCTGGGCACATTTGCCTGTTGGCGGCCTTTCTGGCCCCCGCCCAACACATCCTCATTCCGCGCCTCATTCCGAATTCCGATCTGGTTCTTTTGGAAGAGGTTGCACGCAGAGTGTTGGATCAATATGGATACCAACCCAGCTATTACCGGGATGAATTGGAGGCTAAAAATAACCTGACAGGCGATATAGCCCAGGGAAAATACCCCGTGCTTCTTACTCCTCTCGATACCAGCGGTGAAAAACCTTACGAGGAGTTTATTAGTGAAGGGGAAAAATCGGTCGATATCGAGTTCAAATCGGTATTAGCAATCCATTACAAAGAAGATACGGCTGGAAATATGAACGATTTTCTCGAAGCCATCATGCAAGCGATCGACTATCCAACCCTGCCGGTCTCCAAAGAAGACGTGCGGCGCTGGCTCTCTTCGGTTGTTCCTCAATTCCAACACCGTGAAACTCATAAAAATCTCGATCAGCGCATGTAGAATGTGACGATTCACTTTTGTATGGTTTTTTTGTTTTATTCGCCGGAAATCTCAAGTCGCAGCCTTCGAGTCGTTTTCATTCCTATTCGCGTTTCGAAAAAGCCCCTAATGATTGGATTATTCGATGACGGAGGGGATTAAAGTTCTTCTTCGTGATACAACATAGACAGGTTGGGATCGGATTCCTTGATCTTATCGATCAAGGCTTCCTGTTTCCAAATACGAATAATAGCGCGATGGACAAGATAGATTCCCAGGGCAATTAATCCCAGACACATTAGAAGAACGGGGATAATAAGTTGATAAATGTTCAGAAAATCGTAATAACGAGAGGTGGCGATCAGGACAGTCAGTACGGAAAGCGGTAAAGTAAAAACGGCGATGCCGGTACGCATTATCGCCAAGCTGGTTCGTTTTTCCGCGAGGATCAATTGAATGCGGGCGATGTTGACCGTTTCATTGGAGGAGGAAGGAGCGAGTGACGATTGGATCATTGCAGAAGTCCGGGTTCTATTTGATTCATTTGCCATAGGTTTGATGGATATCTGTTATTATCCTTCGAGCCTGGATACCGTCCGATTCATAAATCGAATATAGAATGGAAAGCGATTTCATTCGTTGTTATTATTCTAATACTGTGATACTCACCCCGGTAGTACAGAGCCGGATTGTTTTTCGACGTTTTGGGAGAGATTGAATGAGTGAATGGATACCGCTGGAGGATTTTAATTCGGTTGTTTTATCCAAAAATGGGGAAGACTGTCGGAATTATCGGCCGGAGTTATGGTCGCGGCTGGAATCGACTTGTAAATCGAAGGATATCGTTATCCGCTGGGATGAAGCGGGAATGGCGGAATGCGCTGTATGGGAAAGTGGTGAACCGAAGTTGTTGATGGAGGGCGTTTCGATTCGCCGTTTTCTGTCTAAACTTCAGGGTTCGTTGGCGTCGTTAACCAGTCCCTCGCAGGCTGGATTATTGTTTGTGATCCATTGGGATTTAGGGTATTCGTTCGATTGGTTGTATCAAAACCATCTGAAAGAAGCGGCATGGAAAATCGCCGTTATTGTTGAGCCGGATCCACGTCTTCTCGCTGTTTCGATGGCTGTCCGGTCTTGGAGTGAAATACTAGCCAATAAACGGTTATTTTTTATCACGGGTGAAGATTGGGCCGATCAATTAATTCGTCTGGCCGGAGATGAACTTCTTTTTGCACTGTCCCGCATCGAAGCTTTTTCCGGTTACTCTCGAAGTGAAACGGAAGGGCTCACACTCCGTTCTCAGGTTCGGCGAGTCGCCGAAAAGGCATTATCACAGGCGCGTCTGACATTCGATCGGGATTTACAAGGGGCTTTTGCTTATTACAAACGAAAACCGCCGGACGATCTGCGAAAAATCATGGCGGTGGATTGGTCGGGAGGCATGGCCGTAACGTATATCCACCGGCGTTTTCTGGATGAGTGTAGCGCGCAAGGGATGGAGATCGTATATCATAAACCTTCTGTATTGGGTGGTTTCAGTTTTCTACGCGCTTTATCGCGGGAGCGTCCCGACCTCTTGGTTTTGGTTAATTTCGCTCCTGAAAAGCATGCACCTCTCCAAATCCTCGATCAGATTCGAGCGCCTCGCATGGTCTGGTTCCTCGACGATCCGCATAACTTTATCAATGCCGATGTGCGGTTTGGCACAAATGACTTTCTTTTTTCCTGGGATATGTCCTATGAAGCATTTCTCCGAGCGCATGGCGCGCTATCGGTGGATCATTTTCCTTACGTTGCCGATCTAGATCGGACAGAAGCGAAAGTGCGCGAAACATTCATCGCTCCGGTGAGTTTTATTGGGCAGGTCGGTTTTTTTAATCCTCAGGAACACGGATTGGATGAGGCATCGGGTCGACTGGCTCAAAAAGCCGGATATCAAAAATCGTTGCAACCGCACCGGAGCTATTCTTCTCTGGTGATGGAGTATCAGAATGAATTCAGTTTGTCTCTGATCCAATCGGAAAACGACCCATTGCCTCGTTCCATGAGCTATGCCATCTACGTCGTGGGAAACGCGTGGCGGAGAATTCGTGTATTGGAACGGGTTGTGCCGTTCGGATTGCGTCTCTATGGCAATGGCGACTGGTTGAAGGTAGTAGGCGATTCTCCCTTGCGCGAGTGTTACTGCGGCCCTGCCGATCCGGTACGCGACGTTCCCGATATTTTCGTTTCCTCCCAAATCAATTTGAATATTCATAGCCTGCACGCATTAAACAGTCTCAATCAACGCGATTTCAATTGCCCGCTCTTGGGAGGTTTCCTATTAACCGATTGGGTGGATGGCGCAGATGCGTTTTTTGAACCGGATCGAGAAATGGCGTTCTATTATGATTTGGACGATCTGGAAGAAAAAATCCGGTTTTACCTGGATCATCCCGAGGCGCGCAATGAAATAATCCAGCGTGGGCGCGAGCGAGTTTTGCGCGAACATATCTATGCCAAGCGGGTTCCACGCGTGTTGGATATTTTAAAAAAACGAATCCGCGAACGGTATTTATTCGAATAACGTCATCAGTTAAGGGATCGTAATGATAGGGTGCCAGAGATCGTTCAACGCCGTTTGGCCATGACCATGCGGCTGGTTTTTTTCTTGCTGGCCTGTCCGATTTTACGTACTTTATCCGGATCGATTTGAGTGCGGGAGTTCAATTCTTCGTCCACTTTTTTGAGAAGGGCTTCCTGCTTGTTATATCGTTGAATGGCATCGTTACAGAGTGTATGCTGGACATCCACCAGTTTTTCCTGGCTTTTGACGATATCCAATTTACGGCGTTGCTCTTCCACCTTTTTTTGGATGAGCGCTTTTCGCTGCATCATTTCTTCGTATTCCGGCGAATTCGGGTCCATTTGTTCAGAGGAGGCTTCGATTTCCTCCATCATCTGTTTTAATTCCTGCTGAACGGCCAGGAATTCCTTTTCGAACAGTTCGCCGGTGTATTCGAGAATGTCCTTGTGCAGGTTGAGAATAATGCTTTGCCGCAATCGAACGCCGTGCTGGTACGAGGGAAGGCGGTTGAAATCGAATGCGACGGCGCTGCGGGCGCGTGCGTAATTCCCCAGGCTGGTTTGAATCTGTTGAAGAATCCGGTTGGTATGTTTCGCGGGGAGAAGACCCAACTTGATCTGAATCAATGCTCGAAGAAATTTCGGAAATTCAACCAAAACCTCGCGTTCGCTGAGGTGTCGATTGATTACCATTTCGATTTCCCGCAATTCGCCGATGGCTTTTTGCATGGACAATCGGGCGCGCTCGTGCCGTTCCTTGAACTCGACGGCTTTGGTTGTATTTCCATAACCGTTGGTTGACAGTTTATTGAGAAAGTAGTTAGACATCTCCAAGAGGAGGTTGCCGGACATTTCATTGTATTGAACGACATCGTATGCCTGATCCAGCGTGGAAGTAAAGAAAGGTTTTAGTGGATCGTCGTCCGCCATGTCGGCAAACCGCATCCGCATGGCTTTTACTTCTTCCGGCGAGAAAATCAGCGTGATTTCCTGGCGCATGGCCTGCCCGCCTTTTTGTACGAGAGAAGGAAAAAAGTTATACAGGCGGGTACGAATGGCGATCACGCCCTCTGTTTTTTGCAGGCACAATTGACTTTGAATATCCAGAAGAGAGACGAAATATGCCGCTACCTCTTTGGTACTTTTCCCGGCCAATTGACCGTCGATATTCTCAAGGAGAGCGTATAATTCCTTCCGCTTCGATTCAATAATCTTAAATCCGTCATCCTGGGTAGGATCTTTCTGTGAAAAAGCTCCTTTATCCGCGTAGGAATTTTTAACAGAAGAATGAATGACTTCCCGGAGCGCTTCCTGAATATTTCCCCCACGCTCGATTTTTTCGATCAGCGCATTGGATAACCGTTCGCTCTCATCCTCGCACGTATCTTCTTCATCCAACGTATCTTCTTCGAGGTCTTGCTCTTCTTTTTCCGCCTCTTTAAAAATTTTTTCGACTTCGAAAATGTCATCCAGCCGGAATCCCTTGTCCGGCTGATTAAATTTCTGTCCCAGGTTTTGCGTTTCTTTTGGCATTGTGAGCACCCTCGAGCAAATCAATACACCACGAAAACGATTCTATTCTATTATACCTGAGATTATTCAGTGAAGGTGTTTTTTTCCCGATTATTTAACTCTTTTTTCTTTACAGAGGCAATCCGATTTAATGATGAGAAACAGCATGGTTTGGATTGAGAATAATCACCGAATCGCCTGTAAAATAAATAGTTAACTAAGAATTGGGGATGAATAATAAAGAGCAGAATCCCTTGTTCTCTTCCTTTTGATCGTCTCCAGGATTTCAAAGAGGATGGATTATCCGGACCGCGAAGACAGGATCGTCGTTCTTTTTGAGGTTGAATGAAAACCTGCGTTCCTACAATTACTTCTTTTGCATCAGGTGCATTTCCCCTTCTTGGTATGAATGTATTGTTGACATTTATCAGGAATTAGATCAAAAATGCTCTTGGCTATTGGTTGTACGATGCTATTGAACATATTCTCAAAATGGGAACGGAGATTGATATGAATAGTAAGCGGTTACATCTATCTTTTGCATCAATATTTCTTTTCCCAATCCTCTCGGCAATGCCTTCGGAATTTATGGAGAAGAAAATCCCATCCTTCAGCGGCATCTATCCTCATTTAGCAACTTATAACCAGGAGGGGGAATGCGGTACGGGAGCGGTTGTCCCTTGGGCGGGAAAACTCTGGTATATCTCGTACGGGCCTCACTTTCCCTTTGGTTCATCGGATCGGCTCTACGAAGTGGACGAGAATTTCCATCGAATTACAAGGCCGGAGAGTGTTGGGGGAACCCATGCCAACCGGATGATCCATCGGGAATCGAATCAGTTATTCATCGGACCCTATGTCATCGATGCTACGAGAAATATCCGCGTCATTTCATCCAAAGATATGCCGGGGCGGCTTACAGGAACCGCCCGCCATCTGTTCGATCCCGATAACAAGGTCTATTTTGCCTCGATGGAAGAGGGATTTTATGAGGTGGACGTTAACACTCTGGCCGTTAAAACCATTCATCTGGATGGAAATGCCATGACTCCCCCGGATATCTCCAATCCCTTGCTCCCCGGTTATCATGGGAAGGGATTGTACACCGGGCAGGGACGCCTTGTTTATGCAAACAATGGAGAAAATTCGCCGGAAGCCCGCACTCGTTCCGATATCCCCTCCGGTTGCCTGGCCGAATGGGATGGAACCAATTGGAAAGTCGTTTTGCGAAACCAATTCACGGAAGTATCCGGCCCCGGTGGAATTGAGGGTAACTTATCTACCGACGATCCTATCTGGACAATCGGTTGGGATCACCGCTCGCTGATTCTCATGCTGCGGGAAAATGGGGAATGGAGCCGCTTTCGCCTTCCCAAGGCTTCCCATACCTATGACGGCGCACATGGGTGGAATACCGAATGGCCCCGCATCCGTGAGATTAAACCCGATTTTCTCCTCATGACCATGCACGGGATGTTCTGGCATTTTCCCCAAACGTTTTCACGAAAAAACACGGCCGGAATCGAACCATTATCCACTTACTTGAAAATCATCGGCGATTTTTGTGGATGGAAGAATCAGATCGTATTCGGTTGCGACGACGCCGCCCAATCCGATTTTCAATCCGGCGTTTTCGATCACCGGGGAACCCTTTGCAGCCAGTCCAATTCCAATCTCTGGTTTGTCGATCCGGATTCCCTCGACGATTTTGGCCCTGCATCCGGGAAAGGGGGATGCTGGAAGAACGATCCGGTACAGGCGAATGTATATTCCGATCCATTTTTATTTCATGGATTCGACCACCGCATGGCGCATCTCGTCCACAATGCTTCTCAACCGGTGGAATTCACCTTTGAAATCGATGCGAAAGGTTCGGGTGATTGGACATTTCTCCAGTCGGTAACCGTTCCTCCTTCGGGATATGATTATGTGAGGTTCGATTCGGCTATCGATGCGCCTTGGATTCGCGTCAAGACAAACCGCGATTGTGAACGGATTACTGTGATGTTTTTCTTTGCCGACCGCGATTCGAGGACAACCCGCCCCGATCCGATCTTCGAGGGTCTCGCAAAATCCGAAGAAACCTATTCCGCGGGTGTGATCCGGCCTCGGGGTGAGGATTTAGGGACACTTCATTTTGCGGCCTCTCATGTCCAGGGTAGAGAAGGTGCGAAAGAAATTGGATATTACGAGATCGGCCCGGAAATGAAACTCGAACGCCGGGATAATCCAAAATCGCATCAGTGGTTGAAGGAAAACCTGGCTATCGGAGAACCATTTTTCACAACCGACGACGCCTCCATAATTGTTACCGATTCCACCGGTAAACGCTATCGGTTACCCAAAGGTCATGTCTCACTGCAACATGTGACTCCCATTGGCTGGCCGCGTTCGTTCCGAGAGGTAGTCACCGAAAGAAATCTGTTTGTCTGCCAGGGAAACTGGTTTGAGTTACCTCGGCAAAACGCGGGAGGTTTGGCAAAAATCCGCCCTATCGCTTCCTCCAATTCCCTGATCCTGGATATGTGTTCCTGGCGAGGGATGCTGGTGCTGAGTGGCGTTGCAGATGACGTCGTTAACAATCCCCATATCGTCCGTTCCGATGACGGACAATGCGCGCTCTGGTTTGGAACCATCGACGATCTCTGGAAACTGGGTAAGCCACGCGGCGAGGGTGGTGTCTGGAAGAATTCACCCGTACGGCATTCGGAACCGTCCGATCCGTTTCTGATGACGGGATACGACCGGAAAACCCTAAAACTATCTCATCAATCGGATAGAACGGTCGAATTCGCCGTTGAAGTGGATATCACCGGCGATGGAGATTGGCAGGAATATAAACGATTCACGGTAAAACCAGCCGAAACGATCGCGCACACGTTCGAAGAGGGATTTAACGCTTATTGGGTGCGAATTCGACCGATGACCAATACAACGGCTAGTGCACTCCTTCAATATTCGTAAAAAGAAGACCTTGGAGATTCGGTCTTCTCCACTCGTTCTGTCTCAGAATTTCTGTATCCCGCAGGCGCTCAGAGGGATTCCACTTGCACCTGGGCAATGCCTTTCATTTCGAACCCGAGTTTTCGAGCGGCGGCGCGGGAAACATCGATGACGCGTCCCTTAACAAAAGGTCCCCGATCGTTGATCCGCAAATAAACCACGTTACCGTTTTCCAGGTTGGTTACTTTCACCTGGGTATTGAAGGGGAGCGTCGGATGAGCGGCGGTCATGGAATACATGCTGTATGTTTCGCCGTTCGCCGTTCGTTTTCCGTGAAATTTACGGCCGTACCAGGATGCCTGACCCACCTCAACCGACTTTTCCACAGACACCGTGGATTCCATGACGGGTTCTTCCGTTTTTTTCTCTTCGGCATGGCGTTCTCCAATCCCGAAAGTTGGGATTGGAATAGGAATACGCACCACTTTGAATCCAGCACATCCCGTCATGCACATCGATAACGTTCCCAACAGGATCAAAACCAGAGGGTGGGGGAATAAATATGGGCGGTCTTTCATGACCGTTCTCCCTGTACCAGAGGATTTTGAATATCTTTAGAACGACTGATTCAAGCGTATTTCCATTCGATCTCAACGAAGATAAATTATACTTCATGCAATATTATTTCAAGAACTCCGTTTCTGTTCAAACCGGTTACATATCGCCTGGAAAATCATCGGGATTGTAAAACAGCCGGGGGATGTGCGCGATGAACGATAAACGTGATTGCATTTCCCTTGTCATTAAAAAGAATTTCATGCGTAAATTGTTGGATAAGATATACACCACGACCGGATGTCTTATGCAGGAATGGTTCCTGTGTGGGATCTACTAGCGTAGATTGATCGAAACCATCCCCCTCGTCTTGCACGGTTACGGCGATTTGATCGCTATGACAAATCGCAACAACGCGGACCTCCTTGTCTTCGACATTTCGATTCCCGTGAGTGATGGCGTTTATCAACGCTTCATCCAAGGCTAATCGAAGGCAAAAACAAGCGTCGCTATCGAATCCCAACTCACTGGCACATTCGAGTATTTCGCGCTCGACTGGATAGATGTTTTCGATTTTGCTTTTAATCCGAAGGTCGAGTTTAATCGCCATAACGATTGTACCGGACAAAGCCAATCGAAAACGGAATCCTTTATTAGAATAAACAACCGCCATACATCCTAGAAGTACCCCGGTTTACCGTCAAGTGAAAAATTTCATAGTGAAAAATTTAACGATCGTTCGTAAAAAGTTGGATTGTGAATACTTTATATGATTCGAGAGAATTGTTTATATCTCTAAAATTTGTATTCGTAGTGTACCGTTCCCAGTTCTAAGCAGTTCTTATTCTTATATAGTTCCGGTTAATTGAATGAGTGGATAGCGGCCGTCCTGGTTCTCATAGATCATTTCATCTCAATTTGTGATTGTTCTTTGCTTTGTCGCGTTAAATAATGGGCTGATGAAACTTGATGGGGAGAAGAAAATATGCCTGGGCGTTATTCCTTGATTCGCGTTCTATTTTTTTTCTGTTTGATTATGCCGCATGGCGGATCGGCAGAAACAGGGGATTTACAGGTTCGCTACCCAACAACCTTGGCTGGAGAAGATACTCAAAATGGCCGTGAATGGAAGTTTGCTCAGGACGATATCTATGCGGTGACGGAATTTCACTTTGAATTGGGCGAAACATTTCGTATCGAGACGGGCGTTGCCGATTTGGGGATCGGTCATACCTCCGATGGTGCCGTCTGGGCGGTCGTGATTCCTCGCGAAATGGGAACATTAAAGAGTGAATTGACAGAATCTACAGAGTCGATATCCCACATCTGGTTCCGTTTTCATCCAAAGTTTATCTCTGATTTGTTCCCGCCGGATACAGTATCCCAGC
Source organism: uncultured bacterium (assembly GCA_964520565.1). GTDB lineage: Bacteria > Hinthialibacterota > Hinthialibacteria > Hinthialibacterales > Hinthialibacteraceae > CAZFOX01. Next base: position 16,812 of record CAZFOX010000015.1, read on the forward strand.
CGGGGGGGCTGAAGCAATTCTATCGAATGCGTCAGATTGCCAATTGGAAATTCCCCTCCAGTTGGCATGCCGGAGCATTGGCTTTGATTCCTTCACCGGGAATGTTTACGGTGGATGTCGATACGAGAGAAAACAAACGGCGCTTCTTTCATGTCGATCGAATAGAAAAAACCGTTAAGTACTATCCCGACTTTTCGAAAACCGTTCCCGATATACCCATCACGAAAGCAGAAGCGGAAGTCTGTTTCGACCAGTTATGGACTGCATACGACGCCGAATACGCCATGTTCGCTATCCGGCCGGAAGTGGATTGGAACGTCTTGCGGGATCGATATCGTCCCTATGTTTTGGAGAGCCGGACGGCCTATGAATTCGCTTCTATTTGTGCGGAAATGCTGGCGCATCTACGCGATCTGCATATATGGATACGTTTGGGCGAGGAAGGAATCCCGGTTTATACCCGACTCCGTCCGGGGAACGCCAATCCAAAGGCGGTTTCCGCTTTATTAGGGGGGGTAAAACAGGCAGGTAATCAAGTGGAATGGGCGGTTACCGATGACAAGATCGGTTATCTGGCTGTGTATGGCCTGAACGATTCGGAGATACCCACCCGGGTGGATACGGTTCTTGAATCGATGACGGCGACCCGTGGTTTGATTTTTGACGTTCGAATGAATGGAGGAGGTAGTGAGCATGTGGGATTAGAAATGGCAGGCCGTTTTTTGGATCGGGAAGCGATTTATTCGTTCAGCCAGTATCGAAATGGACCGAAACATAGCGATTTGACCGAGAAAATTCCCCGGCGAGTGGCTCCGCGAGGCGAGTGGCGTTACGACCGGCCTGTGATTCTTTTGATCGGGCAACACTGTTTGAGCAGTTGCGAGTCGTTTATTGCCATGATGGATCAATGCCCGCAAGTAACCATGATGGGCGATCGCACCGGCGGTTCGAGCGGAAATCCAAAACTGGTTGAGTTACCGATTGGTATGAAAGTCAGTCTGCCTCGCTGGATCGACCTATTGGCCGATGAAAAACCGCTGGACGAACGAGGTATTGTTCCCGATGTTTTGATTCAACCGGAGGAAGGCTTCTTCCAGGGTGACGACCCCGTCTTACGAGCGGCTTTGGAACGGCTGCGCCAGGAACCCCTTCCCGAAAAACCAATACCCACACCGGAAAAAATCTCTTCGGCATCCGAATCGGCGGAGGAATCGCCTGTTTCTTCTGCACTAGTAAAAAGGAGCCAGAAAACGCCACATGTGGTCATGCTCGATCCCTTGTTTGGCGAAACGGATGTTCCATCTCAATCGGAAATCCTGGTGACTTTCGATATGCCCATGAATCCCGATCGCGTTTTGTTACATTGGAATACTGGTGGATTTCGCCGTGTGGGGGATATCGAACTCTATAAAGATATTTTCCAGTTTGTTATTCCCGTGGAGATGGAACCGGGAATCGCGCACAAAGTATCTCTGCCTGCCAATGGATTTATGGAAGAAGAAGGCGGCGGTTCCGCGGCGATGGAGTGGAGTTTTCAAACCGCACCTTGGGAGATGGACGAGCAGGCCCCTTCGCCGCACCTGGAAAAAATCGATCCGGCGACCGGCTCAATGATACCTCGTGTTACGCAGCTACGGTTGCAATATGATGTACCCCTGGCTCCTCTCAGTATTTCTGTGCGTGATGTGGGAAAAACTTCGAAACCGGGTGTGGCGTGGTGTCCGAAAACGGAATATGAGGAAGAAAGTCATACCCTGATTGTACCCATTCTTCTTCCCCCCAATTGGGAAGGAGAAATACAGGTAAGTGGAATCCAGAGTGCAGGGGGAAAACGCGCCGATCCCATTCGGTTGGCTTATAAAACCGGTGAAATCCTGTATGAGGAAGCGCAGACACAGGCTTTTTTTAAAACAAGAAAATCGGACGAAGTCCGCGCGTTGTTATCTGCCATGAAAGAATCCCGAAAGGGATTGC
>CAZFOX010000016.1:0-10000 GCA_964520565.1 uncultured bacterium
TGGATGGAAGCCACATCACGAAAATCACTTACAACCTCAGTTCGGATTTCGATCCCGACGTGCTGCCGAATGGTCGGATTGTATTTACCCGCTGGCGCCGTCCGGGAACGGAAGGCGAAGCGCCGGGGGGATTTCATTTCCTGGCGGTGAGTAACGATGGAACCGATCTGCTGCCTTATTACGGAAATTTCGTTTCACCGGCTTATAAAGGGATGGCGCGTATCGATCCGGAATCGGGGCGGGTTTATTTGATAGAATCGGAGCGTCCCCACTGGCTGGGTGCGGGCGATCTGGCTTATGTGACGATGCGCCGTCCGTTGCATTCCCACCGGGTGCTTGCGAGAAGCGAGGGGGGATTGTATGCGTATCCCTGTCCCTTACCGGGCGGCGGCTTGCTGGCGTCGTTTCAGCCGGATGGCGAGGATTCGCGTTTTGGTCTGTACCGGATCGATCCGGAAACGGGGGAACGGCTGGGGGCGATTTATACCGATTCGAATTGGCATTACGTGGATGCCCAGACACTGGCTGCGCATCCCCCCGTTAAGGGTCGCTCGTCGGTTGTGAATCTGCAAAAGGATACGGGGGTGTTCTATTGCCTGGATGTCTATTTGAGTGATGTTCCCGGGCTCAGCGATCTTCCCAAAGGGACGATTAAGCAGGTGCGGGTTCTGGAAGGGCTTCCTCTTCTTCGCAATGTACCCCGAACGCAAATACCCGAGTCTATTTCTTTTTCCGGCCTAGGATCCAACCAATATACGGGTACTCCGTTTGCGGCGCGCCGCCTGATTGGAGTGGCCCCGGTGGAGGAAGATGGGTCGTTTCATATCGAAATACCGGCGCACACTCCGGTCGTATTTCAATTGTTGGACAAGAGGAATATGGCGGTGGCCAGCCAATTATCCTGGTCGTGGGTATTGCCGCGGGAAAAGCGGGGATGCATCGGTTGCCATGAAAACCGCGAGTACGCTCCCCCCAACCGGATGGTCAAAGCCCTCGAACAAAAAGCGCGGCAATTGACGTTACCGCCGGAACGCCGTCGGATAGTCGATTTCGTCCATGAAATCCAACCGATTCTGGAAACGAAATGTTCGAGCATGGGTTGCCATTCTCCCGGCGGAGCGAATCCCCTTTTGGCAGGAAAACATCTTGCCGAACACCGGGGAGAAGGCGCGTTCTTTATGGCCGCTTACGAGACGCTGTTATCGCCGATCGAGGGGCGGAATGAGGAACGGTATGTCGTTCCGGGAAGCGCCAAGGATAGCCCCTTGATCTGGCAGATTATGGGCGAGCGAACCGGTAACTCTCCTTTCACAGGTTCCATCGCACCCATGCCGCCCTATGAAGCGTTGCCTGTTGTTGAGAAGAACCTGCTGATCGAATGGGTTGATCTGGGCGCGTTGTATGATATTCGTCCCGTGGCGGAAGCCGCCGACGCTTCGAGGGGTAAGCCAACAAGCGAATCGGGAAAAGAACAGGGAGAATAACCATGATCGCCGTACGCGTTAATGCGATTCTCATAAAGCGGATTTTTGCCGCCTCCATCATTTCTAGGAGGGCGAGGCTCCTACCGAGTCTGTTTGCCGTTGTTTTTATCGCCGGAACCTCCGCCTGGTGTCAGCCCGAAGACGTCCCTCAGATGGTGGATGTAACCGCAGCAGCGGGGATTGCGTTCGAACACAATCTCGGCGATCCCGAAATGACCAACATCGTCGAATCGACCGGCGCGGGGTGCGCTTTTTTCGATTACGATGGGGATGGCGACATGGATATTTACCTGGTAAATGGATGCTATCAACCCGGTATCAGTCACCCCATGGGGCGGAATCTGGCGGGAAAACTGAAGAACGCACTGTACCGCAATAACGGCGACGGAACCTTCACCGATGTGACGGACGCGGCGGGAGTCGGCGATTTGGGGTATGGGATGGCTTGCGTGTCGGCGGATTACGACAACGACGGCGACGCCGATTTGTTTGTAACCAATTACGGCCCCAATGTTTTCTACCGCAATAACGGAGACGGAACGTTTTCGAATATAACCAAAGAAGCGGGTGTGGAAAGCGATCTGTTTGGAATCGGGGCGACCTTTTTCGATTACGACAAGGACGGCTGGCTCGATCTCTATGTCGGGAACTACGTTTCTTACGATCCGGAGTACAAATATTATTACCCGGCGGAGGCGTTTCCCGGTCCGCTGGCTTACAAGGGACAGCCGGATATTCTCTATCGCAACCGCGGCGACGGGACGTTTGAGGACGTGACGCAAAAGGCGGGCGTCTATAATCCGGAAGGACGGGCGATGGGGGTCACCTCATGCGACATCGACAACGATGGGGATATCGATGTATTTGTCTGCAACGACGCGATGGAAAATTATATGTACCAGAACAACGGCGACGGGACGTTCACTAACGTGGCGTTGTTGACGGGAACCGGCTTTGGGCAGAATGGAGAGGCCACCTCGGCGATGGGGCCGGAATTCGGCGATTTTAACCTGGATGGACTCCTCGATCTGCTCGTACCGGATATGAATTACGGCTGTCTATATAAGAATATTGGCAACGGGCTCTATGAAGAGATGAGCGCGCAGATGGGCCTGGCTTCCGTGTTGGGGCAATACGTCAGCTGGTCGGGTAATTTTTTCGATTACGACGGAGACGGGTATCTCGACATTCTGATTGTCAACGGCGACGCGCATCACCTGGAACCGGAAGAGGATTGCATTTTCTGGAATGACCGGGGACAACGCTTTATCGATATTTCTGACCAATGCGGGAAGGACTTTCAGGAGAAATTCGTCAGCCGCGGATCGGCGGTTGGCGATTACGACAACGACGGGGATCTGGATGCGTTGATTCTGAATATCAACAATCGCGCCCGGTTGCTTCGTAACGACGGCAGAAACCGTAACCATTGGCTATTAATCGATGCGCGGGGAACGAAGAGCAATCGCGACTCGATTGGAACGCGGATTCGGGTAACCGTTGGCGGCCTGACGCAAACACGCGACGTCATCAGCAGTTCCGGGTACCTATCGCAGAGCGACCACCGCGCGCATTTCGGGCTGGGAAAATATGAAAAAGCCGAGAAGGTGGAAATCCGCTGGCCGACCGGGGAAACGACAACGCTGACAGATGTAAAGGCCAATCAGATTATGAAGGTTGTAGAACCGTAATTCCCTCGCCCACCTGGGAGGGTCGGGGTGAGGGGCTGCATTGAAACGATGTGCGGGCGAAGACGCCCACACTCCATAATAAAATTAACCTTGTTTCATTGAATTATTGGGGAGGACGATATGATTCAGTTTTGGAAAAGGCTTTTAGCGGGTAGCCTTCTCTATTCATTCCTGTTCTGCGCCGATTGGACGGCATCCGCGGCGGATCGGGTATTCGTCGGCGAGAAGGCCTGCCGCGAATGCCATCACAACGCTGGAAACCGTAATCAGTTCAACAACTGGTATCTCTCTAAACACGCTAAAGCCTTTGCCTCATTGGCGATGCCGGAAGCGAAAGAAATCGCGTCGTTATCCGGGATCGACGTCGATCCTTACGAAAGTCCGGTCTGCCTGGGTTGCCATACCACCGCCTCCAATACGGAAAACTGGGAACGGGACGATGTCTTTTACTTCCAGGACGGCATTCAATGCGAGTTCTGCCACGGCCCGGGGAGCGAATACATGGAAGACGACATCATGCGCACACCGGAACTGGCCATGAAGGCGGGTTTGAAAAAACCCGATGAGAGTTTCTGCATGGTTTGCCACATGGAGAAAGGATCGCATCTGGCGGTTCTCCAGGTCAAAAAATTTAATTATTCCGAAGCCCTAAAAGAAATCGGTCATTCCGGCAGAGGGGGGATTATCCCTGAAAAGAAACCAGCCACCGATACGCTGCTGGATGGCCCGAAATATGTAGGGGTAATGGCTTGCGCTCCCTGCCACCAAAGCGCGATGAGGGGATACGTCTTCAGCCGGTGGCGGCTGTCTCCGCATGCCAACGCTTATGCGACGCTCTCTACCGAAAAAGCAAAAAAGATCGCGGTCGAAAAAGGGATAACTGGTAATCCCCAGGAAGCCCCCGAATGCCTGAAATGCCATGCCACCGGCGGCGGCGAACCGGCCGGGCGTTTTATGCCCAGTTTCAACCCAGTTCATGGCGTCCAGTGTGAAAGTTGCCATGGCCCGGGCAGCGAATACATGCCGGAGGCGGTCATGCTCGATCCGGTGGCGGCGCGTCAGTCGGGGCTTTGGGCGGTGAAACGGGAAACCTGCCTGAAATGCCACCCCGCCGAGGCGCACGGCAAACCCTTCGATTTCGAGGCGGCGTTCAAAAAGATCGAACACGGCTGCGCCAAGAACAATCCTTCCTCGTCGGCTATCGAATATAAAACCCCCTTTAACCTGGCGGTCAGCCGGGATGGAACGCGGCTGTACGTTGCCTGTGAGGGATCGGACAGTTTAATGATATTGAATGCAGCCAGCGGCGAGATTTTGGCGGACGTACAAGTGGAAAACTTACCGCATGGCGTGTGCCTGTCGCCGGATGAGAAGACCGTGTATGTCAGTAACCGGGGAACCGATTCGGTTTCGGCCATCGATACAGCGGCCTACGAAGTGGTCAAGCGGTTTACCGTGGGAGACGAACCCCATCAAATGGCGGTCAGCGATACAGGCGACCGACTGTACGTCGCCAACGCGGGTTCGTACGACGTATCGATCGTCGATACCCAGACCGGCAAGGAAATCAAGCGTTTATCCGCCGCGAGGGGAACGTGGGGAACGGCGGTCTCTCCCGATAAAAAACGGATTTATGTAACGAACAACCTCTCGCATTTCGTACCTTTTCGGACTCCCAGCCGTTCTGAAGTCACGGTAATCAATGCAGAGCGCGATGTGATTCACGATCGCATCATGATTCCCGAAACCAATCTGGTGCAGGGAATCGATGTCTCGCCGGACGGAGAGTTTGCCCTCACGACGATGGTACGCACCAAAAATCTGGTTCCCATGACCCGGGTGATGCAGGGCTGGGTGATGACCAATATGCTGGGCGTCCTGTGGAAAGACGGGCGGGTGGATCAACTTCCCCTCGACGAACTGGACGACGGTTTCGCCGATCCAACGGATGTACGCATTACTCCCAATGGAAAATATGCATACGTTACCGGCGGGGGGATCGACGCGGTGGCCGTGATCGATCTGGATAAAATGAAGGCGATTCTGAACGGCGCTTCCGAGGACGAACGGAAAAATGTATTTCCCAACCATCTCGGAATCTCGACCGAATTTGTTCTCAAACGGATCGGTGTGGGAACCGGGCCACGCGGTTTGACGATTTCGCCCGACGGCCGCTTCGTCTATGTGGCGGATGCCTTGGACGACGCGATCTCGGTTATCGATACGGCCAGCCAGGAACGTGTGAGGGTGTTCGATCTCGGCGGGCCGAAGGAAGTCACCATCGTCCGGGAGGGAGAACGGATTTTTCACAGCGCGGAAATCACCTATGGCCGGATGTTCTCTTGCCATTCCTGTCATCCCGATGGCGGCATCGACGGCATCACTTACGATATCGAACCGGACGGGATCGGCATCAATCCGGTGGATAACCGGACGCTACGGGGTATTCTGGATACCGCGCCATTCAAGTGGGAGGGAACCAATCCCTCGCTGCGCAGGCAATGCGGAGCGCGCCTGGCCGTATTTTTTACCCGAAGCGATCCTTTTACCGTGGAGCAGGCGGATAAACTGGACCGATATATCTGCACGATTCCCCGCAATCCCAACCGGTACCGGGTCGAGGGAGAGATGACGCCTGCACAACGCAGGGGAAAGAAAATTTTCGAGCGGACGATGGATAATACCGGAAACCCGATCCCACTCACCAACCAATGTTCCTATTGCCATCCCGCACCCTATTACACGCGGCGGCTGGTTTTTGATGTGGGCAGAGGTTCTTACCTGGATACCAACCGGCATTTCGACGTTCCTCAGTTGAACAATATCTATGAAAACGCACCCTATCTGCACGATGGCCGGGCGGAAACGCTGGAGGAGATCTGGACGCGGTACAATCCTCATGACGAACATGGGGTAACCAACGATATGACCAAGGATCAGCTGAAAGATTTGATCGAGTATCTTAAAACCCTGTGAGGGGAGATCGAATGATGAGAAATATAACCTTCTATCTGAGTCTGGTTTTAAGCGTCTCACTCGGTGGGTGGTGTGAAGACAAGGAGACTCCACAACTGGCCGGTGAGCCGTATGTGTATACGGAATGGGAGACTTTTTATAAAGAAGATGGTCTTCCCAGCGATCATATCTTTACGTTGAAATCCGACGGGGATCGCCTCTGGGTGGGAACGGAAGACGGATTGGCGTTGTATGAAAATGGGCAATGGAAATCCTGGACGGAAAAAGAGGGCTTACCATTCAATATTGTCACCGGCCTGGCGGTGGATAAGAAAAAGGGTGATTTATGGGTGGGCATGTTCGGGGGAGGGATTGCCCGCTTCAGCGGAGGGCGTTTCGATCATTTCCACCAGCTTAACAGTGGGCTGGTCAACGACGTCGTCTATGGGATGACGGTGTTGGGTGACGAGGTCTGGGTGGCGACGACCGCCGGAGTCAGTTCGTACAATACGGTGACCGGCGAATGGGAAATCTTCACCGAGAAGAACGCGCCGATGGACGAAATCTGGTGTTATAATATCGACGCCAGTGAAAAGACACAAAAGGTTTATGTGGCGGTTTGGGGTGGCGGTATCCTGGAATGGGACACCCGGACGAAAACCTGGGACGCCCATCACGATCCCGACAAAGAGATGGAGATCGATCTCTACCGCGACGACGGATTGATTCACATCATCACGACCGCCGTATCTTTTGTGGAAGACACGATGTGGTGTTCGACCTACTTCGGAATGAGCCGTTACGATGGCCGCCATTGGCGGGGATACACACGCGTCGATAGCGGCCTCATCAACGATTTCATCAATTTCATCAAAGGGCGCAGTGCGACTAGTGCGTATTGCTGCACCGATCTGGGTTTGGCTGTCATCGCCGATTCCCCTACCAATACCTGGGTTACCTACAAACGCGATTCGGAGGACGCCAAAACCTGGACGGCGCATATGATGGTTGACAACCATATCGTCCGATCCGTGCCGACCAACCTTACGCTTCCCAACCACTTCATCATCTTTGTGGAATTTCAGGGCGACGACGTCTGGGTGGGAACGGGACACGGCCTGGCGCGAGGTATCGGCAAGGGGTATTACCCGGGTTTGAAGAAAACGCAGACGGTTTCCAATGAAAGCCAGACGAGCGAATGACAATCCTGTTGTTCGGGGAGGTAAAAACCATGAAGCGATTCGTTCATTGTCTCTGCCTGATGATACTGTTCACCGGATTCTCCACTTTTCTTGCGGCGGACGAAAAGCATTACGAGACCGATGTCTCGCGGGTGTGGGATACGGTTCAGCCTGCGATCACCGATCCGGAATTATTAAAGTTAAATTATGGGAATACGCCGGATGAATATTTCCCTTATGGAAAGTTCACCGAACCCTACCGCCGCTTTTTCCGGGAACCCCTGCAATACCGCGGATACGGGCGACATATTCCCGAACCGGAGAACGTGGAGTCGGTCAACATCGGCTTTTTAGGACCCATCATGAAGACTGTCTCGGTGGCAACGGGCGGGGCGTCGCACGAAGAGCCGATGGGTCATAAAATGATGCAAGGGGCTCAGTTGGCTTTAGAAGAAGCGAACGCGCGCGGCGGGTACCGGGGGAAGGGGATTCCGTATGCGTTGAAGGTGCGCAACGACAACGGCCTCTGGGGCGCGAGCGGCAGCGAGATCGTTCATCTGGCTTATAAGGATAAAGTGTGGGCGATTCTGGGAACCATCGATGGGGCCAACAGCCATATCGCTATCCGGGTGGCGTTGAAGATCGAAATCCCCATGATGAATACCGGCGATACCGATCCGACCTTTATTGAAACCAATATCCCCTGGGTGTTCCGCTGCATTTCCGACGACCGGCAGATGTGCTATGTACTGGCGGATTATGTTTTCAAGCAGCTGGGAATCACCCGCGTGGCGGCCCTGCGCGCCAACAACCGGTATGGTCGCATGAGCATCGATGAATTCCGCGATGCCGCTACCCGGTTGGGGTATCCCTTTATGACCGAATTGAATTACAAGGTGGGGGATACCGATTTTTCCGCCCAGTTGACGCGCATCAAGGCGCTCGATCCCGAAGCGGTTATTACCTACGGCGATTGCGAGGAATCGGCGCTCGTGCTGAGGCAGATGCGCAAGATGGGGATGAATCAATTATTCCTGGGCAGCGACCGGATGGTGTTACCCCGATTTTTCGAAATTGCCGGCGAGGATATCGGGCCGGTCGTGGCGGGGTATCCTTTCGATCCGGAAAGCCGGGATGCGAAATACCTCGATTTCTGCAAACGGTTTCGTGATCGCTTCGGCGAAGAACCCGAAACCTATGCGGCGCATGCTTACGATGGGATGGCAATGGTAATCGAGGCCATTGAACGAGCGGGGCTCAACCGCGCCTTGATTCGCGACGAACTGGCCGCGATTACTCGCTATCATGGAGTTACCGGTCAAATGGAGTTCGACCCGATTTTTAACGATATCAGCCCCGCTTCGCTGGCGGTGGCGGAAAACGGACAGTGGAAATTCTATTCGCATGAGGAAATTCTCGCGAAGATCGATAAAGAGAAAAAAGTCTCGAAAAACGAACCGGCCGGACAAGAGGGAGAAGAATAACGGGAGAAATAATCCGTTATCTCGTTTTCTTTCCGCGGACGGTTTTTTACGTATTCTTAGCCAGTCCGGTTCTTGAAAGGCTTACCATGAAGATAAATCGATCGATGGGGGTTCTGATTTTCAGAACCCTCTTCTTTTTACTACCGGCTTTGGGAACGGTCTCCGCCGAAGAGACTTACCGGATGCTGGATACGTCCGCACCGTTTACCGGGCCGGAATCGCAGCGCAGCGATGCGGCGGAGTTGAAAACCATACGGATCGGATTGTTCGCGCCGGATGAATCGCGGGGTGGAGCGGCACGCGGATTGGTGCGGGGCGTTTCGGTAGCGTTCGAAGCGGCCAATGCCGAAGGCGGTTACCAGGGAATTCCTTTTGAGATTATACGGCGTTGGGCTGACGATCCCTGGGGGGCGGGTTCCAAGGAGGTTTTGGCTCTCGCTCATATCGACCGGGTGTGGGCGATTATTGGATCGGTGGGGGGCGAACCGACCCATGTAGCGGAGCAGATTGCCACCAAACTCTGGCTGCCTCTCATCTCCCCGGTCGTTTCCGATCCCTCTCTGACTCATATCAATCTGCCTTGGATATTTCGCCTGCCTCCAGACGACCGGGTGCAGGCGGAGTTTTTGATCGGCGAGGGTGTGATTCCCCAGGCATTGAAAAAAGTGGGACTGGTAACCTCCACAGATCACGACGGGCGGTACGCGGCGAAGGAACTCGTGGCTGTCATGCAGGCGCGGGGCGTTGCACCTTTGTTTCATCTGGAACTTACTCCCGATGCGGAATCCTTGTGGGAGGTGGCGCAACGTATCCTATCGTTTGCGCCGGAGGGAATCGTCGTGCGGTATCCCGCCGGACGGATGGACACTCTGCTAACGGCGTTGAAAGAAAACCGCGTGAATCTTCCCGTATTCGTCCCCTGGATACCCGGATGGAACGCGGCGGACCTGCCAACTGTTTACGGAGGAAGGGGAACGGTGGTTCTGCCGTTTGTGGAACCGATGCGGTGCGGCGTCTATCTGAAATTCGTTCGGGAATATATACACCGATTCGGCGAGAAACCGGATGCCTGCGCGGTTTACGCCTATGACGCCGGACGCCTGATTGTGCAGGCCATTCGCAACACCGGATTGCAGCGTGCGAAACTGGCAGAAGCGCTGACCGCCTTGAGAGGTTTTATAGGGGCTAGTGGCCCGATTGAATGG
>CAZFOX010000016.1:10010-18055 GCA_964520565.1 uncultured bacterium
CCCCGCGCGATAGGATGGATGATATCCCCAGCCGATAGGACATTGAAATGCATTCCTCTTCAGGAAGACCGTCAAACGGAAACGTGATACGATAGTTCAAGAGTCTGAACGAAATTCCCCACTCTGGTTCTCATAAAAAGGAAGAGTGTATATCCATGCCAGGATCTGGCTGTTATGGAGAGTGTTTATGGTAACCGTCCAATCTACTCCGCATGCGTTACCCGGTTCAGTGCCGTTGACGTCGTTTTTGGAGGATATAACCCACCGGATTCTTGAAGAGGATTATGAAATCGGTCGCGAGGATGCGCGCCGGATCGGGCAGATCAAAGAATCGGATGCGTTGCTTTTGTTCCATTTTGCCCAAAAAATTCGCGAGCGGTTTCGCGGCAACCGGGTTGGCCTATGCTCGATTGTCAACGCCAAGTCGGGCGCATGCTCGGAAGATTGCGGATTTTGTTCGCAATCGGTTCATTTCAAAACCGCCGCACCGGTCTATTCGCTGATTGCGCCGGAGAAAGCCGTCGAGACGGCGCGTCAGGCGGCGGCGGATGGAGCGAAATCGTTTGGCGTGGTGATCAGCGGGCGGGGAATCCGGAACGAGAAGGAATTGCTCGGAATCGGCGAAATCGTCAAGGCGATTCGCCGGGAGGTGGATATCGACGTCCACGCCTCGGTGGGGATCGTTACGCGGGAGCAGATCGAGTATCTGCGGGATTGCGGCGTTACGGTTTTGCATCACAATCTGGAAACCTCCGAACGTTTCTTTCCCTCCATCTGTACGACGCATACCTACCAGGATCGCGTGCAGACGATTGAGACGGCGCAAAGCTGCGGATTGAAAGTCTGCGCGGGGGGAATCTTCGGCATGGGGGAGACGTTGGAAGACCGCATCGATATGGCGTTCGCATTGCGCGAACTGGATACCGATGTGGTGCCTCTCAATTTTCTCTGCGCGATCGAGGGAACGTCGCTGGCCGGGCAGGCTCCGCTGTCGCCGGTGCAGATATTATCCATCATCGCGCTCTATCGCTTCATCCTTCCCCGCAAGGAACTCAAGGTGTGCGGCGGCCGGGAAACCAATCTCCGCGACTTGCAGGGCATGATCTTTTTCGCGGGCGCGGACAGTATGATGATCGGCAATTACCTGACGACCGCCGGGCGCGAACCGGAACTGGACTGGCGGCTGATGAAGGATTTGAATCTCCAATGGATGGGAGAGTAGCCGTTTACTGGCGTAATCGATGCAGTTTCCCCATTGGGTTAGCAATCCGATGGAGCGAGGGCGTTCTCGCCTGCAAGCCGGTGGAACTAACCTCGCCCCATCCCATTCATTCCATTCTCCTATTCCTTTTTATAGACCTTCACGGAATCCACGACAAACACGTCTGGAAATACGGCGTTCTTTAATTCTTCCATCTTGGAGGGAAGTTCCATGCTGAGGATCATGTATTCCTCGATATGGGATATGGCGGTGGTGACTTCGTAAAATTTCAAGCCATCGATGAAGAAGACGTATTTTTCGGGCGTCCATTCCAATGCGAAGGTATGAAAGCCTTCGCTGACGCCCGGAAGGTAACTCTGCATGCCGCGCGTCGTTTTCTGATTGGGGCCATACGCCCAGTGCACGTTGTGCGAAACGATATCGGTTCCCAATTTCTTGAAGAATTCCATGATATCGATTTCCGCGCCATAGGTTGCCGGATCTTCGCCCTTGGCGATTTCGGTGGATTGAATCCAGAACGCCGCCCAGACGCCCGCCGATTTTTGCAGTTGAGCCCGGCATTCGAAAAAGCCGTACCGGGTCATGAAATGGTTTTGGGTTCCCACCGCGCCGATCAGGATTTTCCCGTCTTTCTCGAACGCCGACAGTTTCAGAAAACCGTCTTCGACTTTCACGGCTTCTTCGGAGACAAAACCGACAGCGCGCGGCCCCACGCCGCGAACCTCCCATTTTGTGGGATCGAGTTGGGTTCCTTCGAATTCGTCTTCCCAGAAAAGTTTGTATCCCATGTCGCCGGGTGTATAACATGTCTCCGACATCGGGCCTTGAGCGGGTCTTTGCGCCAGGCTGGGACTAACGATGAGTGCGATCAAGATCAGAAGAGCGCTGGTTCTCATACAACATTCTCCTTTGTTTCAATAAATAGGGAGTCACGGATAGAAGATTGTAGACGAGAGGTCCAGAATTCAATAGTTAATCGGTAACCCCGATTGTAATTGACAAATCGATTGCCTTCCCGTATTCGCATCGATGCAGGGACAAATCCTTGCGGTTGCCCCTCGCCTCATGCATCCATCTCGCATCCTGTCATTGCGAACGCAGTGAAGCAATCTCTTCGCGCTTATCATTTTTTGTGGTTTATCAACCAATAGGATACGATCCGTTCGACGGGAGTTTCATCCGATCCCAAGTGGGGGTAAACTCCCTATTGTTGGAATTCTCTTTTTGGGTTGAACGATCATGAAAGTTTACAGCAATCTCGCCCCGGTTTACGATTATTTCATCGATTGGGAAGACCGAATTCGCCGGGAAGATCCCTTCTTTCAACATCTGTTCCAGGAGCGGCTGGCGACCTCGCTGCTCGATCTGGGTTGCGGCACGGGGGGCCACTCGATCCACTGGGCGGGTATGGGCTATAACGTCGTGGGTATCGACAGCGCCCCGGATATGATCGATTTCGCCCGCCGGCGCATTGAAGAAGAGGAACTGGACGCCGAATTTCAATGTCTCCCCATGACCGACTTCGCCTCCCGCATTCAACAAAAATTCGATGGCATCGTCTGTGTAGGTAATAACGTCGCCCATCTTCTCGAACCCGCTCATGTGAAACGTCTTTTTTCCGAATCCGTGCAATCGCTCAAGGATACCGGCGTGGCGGTGTTTCATCTGCTCAATTACCAGCGTATTGTGGAACACAAGCGCCGCGATTTCCCCGCTAAATCCCGCCGGGTGGACGATAAGGAATATCTTTTCTTGCGGTATTACGATTTTCTTTCGCCCTACCTGGAGTTTCATTTCGTGGTGGCGGTGCGGGAAAATAACGAGTGGACTTCCAAAAGCTACCAGCTCAAACATTATCCCTGGAAGAAAGAAGAACTGATTCCTCTGGCCAAAGAGGCGGGATTCACCCAAATCATGGTATACGGCGGATACGATTTTTCCGAATTCGATCCCGATACGAGTTCCGACCTTTTACTGGTCTGCGAACTCGGCGACGTGGATTGACACGCCAGTTTATTTCAACTCCGTCACTTCCACGCCGGTCAGCATACGTTCCATATCCGCCCATTCGAAACAGGCCGGGCCGACCCGCCGGGCCGCCGCCGAAGCGCAGGCGATTCCATACCGGAATACCGCCTCTTCTTCGAATCCGCAATTGAGCCCATACACCAATCCGGCCAGCATAGCATCCCCGCATCCCACCGTATCGCGAACTTCTTCCGCTCTAAGGGGGACGTACAGATGAAGCCATTCGCCGTTTGCGCCCGCCAAGAGTCCCCGTTTTCCCATCGATAGAGCGATCAACGGAATGTGAAAACGCCCGAATAGGATTCGCGCCGCCTCGCAGGCTGTCTCTGTGGTGTTCGCAGAGACTCCTGTGAGTTCTTCCGCTTCAATCTGGTTTGCCTTCAACAAATCCGGCCCCGCTTCCGCACCCCAGTGCAGCGGTTCACCGCTGGCGTCCAAAGCGATCCTCGCTCCTCGTTTCCGGCATCGCTGGATTGTTTCCGCGTAGATATTTGCCGGTGTGCCCGGCGGTACGCTGCCTGATAAAACCACCCAATCACCGGGCTGAATCTGATGCGTCAGATCCTGGATCGATTCCTCTATCGCTTCCATGGGGGCAGGTTGCCCCGGTGTTTGTACGTGAGTGACAGAACCGGTGCGCGTTTCCAAAATCGTGCAATGCCGCCGGGTCTGAAACCGTCCCGGGTAGGCGTGGAAATGGATCCCTTTCTCCCGGCAGGCGTCGGCGAACAGGTCGCAATCTTTCCAACCGACTGGAACGTATGCATGCGTTTCTTCACCCAATGTGGCGAGGGCGTTCGCCACATTGATCCCCTTTCCAGCGGGTACCAGGCGATACTCGAGGGCGCGGAACGTTGTCCCTTTTTCGAATTCATCCACCTCGTAGATCAGATCGATGACAGGATTGAGTGTAATCGTGTGAATGGGCGGCATCGGTCTCTTCCGAATTCGAATCGAACAGACGATCGGCATATCGCTGGAAAGTCCCAGTATTGCAAATTCTTCTAGATTATGGAAGCTAATTGGAAGAAATGGCTAGAGGATTATGGGAATGGAGGTTTTCTCGAATCTACTTACCTTCTCATGCCAAACGCGGTAAAACCGCCTGCAGCGCTTCGATATTACTTTCTGCCGCACGGCCAAACGCTTGAATCGATGCCACGAGAGAATTTTTGGCTGCCTTTCTTTCTTTCGCTTCGCTTCGTTCAAAGACCGCAAAGGATTCAGGCGCTCCGAATAGACGAATGGTGGCTGCCGGACAAAGGGGCGTACACAAGGCAAACCGCAAGCCGTCCCATTCCTGAAGCCGATAAAAATCCTGAAGGATAGAATCCAGTTCCCGGCTCAATTCTGCCCGTGAAACATCCAATGGAGCCGCAGTGTGGATCAGTGCGTCGATTCGTTTCCGAAATACATCCAACGCCGCCAGAAATCCCCGGATTTCCTCCACCACTGCCGTCCGTTTCCTCTCCAGGGAAGGTAACTCTTTCGGGAAAATCGATGGGGTAATATCCCGGATAGCGTAGCGTCTCAGAACTTCGTCCAACGCCATATAGGGGCAACCGGGGATTCGCGCTCCATGCAGGGATGTGTTAATCGCGTGTCCGTGTGACTCGCGGATTTGCCGCGCGAGGGTGTCTCGAAACATGGCGTACGAGAGAATGGTTGGAACCCGCGTACCGTCGTTAGCCGTTATTTCAATCGGCGGTTCGGCGGGACGCCCGCTGTTGGTAAGTTCATTTTGGATCGTCCCATCGGCGTATTGGCGGTCTTTGGGAAACGACAGGTCGATTCCCACCAAGATAATCGGCGAGCCGCCAATCTGCCGGGCGGTGCCGTAAGCGGCGTGCGCCGTCGATCCCAAAACATCCACCGTTCCCAGCGCTCCCAGCGAGGAAAGGCTGTTGATCAACCGTGTGGCGTGATGAGAAAAGAAAAACGTTCTGCCCGCATATCGCTCCGTGATTCGTGGATGCACCGCTGGCGAGGCGATTAATACTTCCCGGCTAATTGGAACTCCGTCAAAATGCCGCGCGTTGAGATCGGAAAAATCCACCGAGACCACGGCGTCCGGTTCGATGCCCATCCGGTACAGGCAGCGTAGCGCCGTATCAATGGCGAGGAGAATGATACGCTTTCGAACGGGTTTCAATAACTCCGCCGCTTCTTCCAGGCTGGGACCCGGCCCGGTTATCACGATTGGCAGACCCGCTCCCGCTCCCAACAGCCGTAGAAATGGAGTTCCCTGTAGAATGAAAGGCAGGTTGGATACGCTGTTCCGCAGGCAATACCATCCCTGTGCCTCCATCGTCTTCACCTTCATGGCTTCGACGCGGGCGGTTTGTTGAATGGAATCCTTCAATGACTGGATATATGGCTCGTACAGCGCGCAGGCCGTGGGAGGGTATTGAATCTCGATCCCCTGCGCCCGCATTCGATTTCCGGTTACTCCATCGAACGGAGACGCCGCCGCCTCTTCCGGAGTGCAGCCGGATAAAAACCTCACCCGGGGCGATTCCAGCAGCGAGCTGAAATCAGTCAGATGAAAAGCCGCCTTTAAAAGAGAGGCGTCCGGTTCGACCAGCCACAGGAATGTACGATCGGAAGATTGTTCGAACAGCGTGAGGGCGTGATATCCCGTCCCGATCCCCACCAGCATGATATGGCCGTTCTGTAAATTCAGGCGGACGATCCGATTCAACCAGTCCTCCGCCTTGGCGCGGGGTGCGTGTGGATCGTCCAATCCCAGAAAGCGATCCCCCGATTGCCGGATTCCCAGAACGGGACGCCCATCCGAAGCCAGGATATATTTCAACCGTTCCGGATCGAGAACCGCCTCGGTCAGCCGGTGCGCCAGCGGCGCGTCCTGCCGCCTCAGAATTTCGATGTTCTTCTGCCAGACCGCATTGCCAAGGGGGATGGATTGAATCATAAAAACCGGCCCCATCCTTTAGGGAAAGTGCGGGGAATTTTATCGCGCACGATTTTCCAATACCTTTCGAATCCCCGCCAGCGGCAGCGACGCGCTGGCGTTGTAACCGGGCAATTGCACGTGGTCGCCAAAGAACCATTCCGGTGCATTTTGTTCGTGCATTGCGTTGACCAGTTCGAGAATCGTACGGTCGGCCAGGCCGGGATCGATCTTATCGAGGGCAACAATAAACCACCCCATCGGCGTTGCCCAATATCCCCCGTTCTGATACCAATCGCGCTCGCGGGCTACCTCCCAATAGGTTCCCCCCGGTGTATGGCGCAACTGGCCGCGCTGCACGATTTCGGGGTAATGTTGTTTGAAATACCGGGCGATTTTGTGCGTCTGTTCCTCGCTCGCGATTCCCAGATTGATGGCGAACGCCGACCCCCAGATGTCCGGTTCCCGGCACTGGACGGTTGCCGCTCGAAACAGCCCGATTTCTTCATCCCAAAACACGCTGCGAATTTGAGCGGCAATCCTTTCGGATTCTTTCGTCCAAGAGGCGGCTTCTTCCTCCCTGTTCAGTTCTTTCAACATGGAAGCCAGATGATCCGCCGCCTGCACGAACAAGAGGCTGCTGAAAAGTTCGTCGCCCGTCTTGCGCACGGTATCCGTGAAACCATAGGGACAACGGTCATATTCTTTTTGGGGATCGATAAAGACCAGTCCGGTTTGTGGATTGCGGGGGCAGGCTTTCATGGTTTTAATCGCTGGCTCAATCGTTTCCTGCAGCAACGCTCGGTCTTTTGTTTTTCGCCATGTGTGCCAGATTACTTCGACGGTGAATTGCGAACCGTCGGCGACCGGGTTTTCGCCCATCGTCCCCATGCCAGGTTTGTAGATTGGCGTGCCATCGAAGCGGATACAATCCACCCCCGCGCCATCCTCGCGAATCCCGCCCACAAAGAAACGGCAGGCGTCCTTTAATTCCCGGTCGGTAAATGCCTCGATATTGCCTTCCAGCATGTATGCGTAATCCCTCAGCCAGAACGCTTCATACCCGATCCCCACCTGCGGCGGGAAAGCCGCTATCCCGTTGGGCATCTCCCGGCGGCTGTCGCGGATCATTTGCGTGGAGGTCTTTTCCAACCACGACACCGCTTCATCAATGCGGTTGAAAGGCGGTTCCGCGGCGTATCCACTCAATCCCATTACCAGTAACGCGATAAAACCCATAGAGAAGCATTTATTTCGTTTCATGAATCCCACACACTCCAATTCATTCCGGTCATTAAGATACTATGGATGATTCGATAGTATGAAAGAGTCTTCCCAAACCGTTACTCCGCCAGTTCTCCCTGCTCGTTCTTGGGATTGGGGATATGCGAGACGAGCTCTTCCGCTGCCGAAAAGTCCTGTTCCAAAACCAGTATCCGTGAATGGCCGTGCGTCATTTGATAAAGCCCGTCGTAGGCTTCGTCGTGATAGTCCTGCACGACGAATTGAATCTCCGCTTCTTCCAATGCTGTGGTTATCAGCGCTTCGTGAACCATGTCTTCGGTAACGCATAGCGATACTAGGTTTTCATCGGATGGATTCACTCGAGTATTCTCCTTTTCGAATTATAGGGTTCTCTAATACATTACTCGATTTGAACGATTTGGGGGAGCGCAGGAATCCCCGCTTGCGTGGAATTTCAATCCTGCCTTGTCCTCGATGACGATCGCCTGATGGGCGGTTTTGCGTATTAGTATGGAATTGGCTATGCCGAGTTGCAGGCGGGGACGTCCACACTCCATTTTTGGGAAATCCGCACTCGTTCATTAAAGGAACGATGGTTTCATTTCCTGCCGAGCATAAATACAAAACGAGCGGGCGTTG
>CAZFOX010000017.1:0-11460 GCA_964520565.1 uncultured bacterium
GGGTGCAGTACGCGAAAGGCCGGTTACCTCCATCGAAATAAATCCCTGAGGCATTACCGGAAGATCGTACGTCAACGAACCTTCGGCGCCGGGCTGCCATCCCGTCTTGGTAAAGGTACCCCCCTCGGCAGAACCCACGCTGGTTCCCCGCGTCAGAACGTCCCGCAATAACGGCCCTTTGACATTTCGCTTGATATACGTCTCTTTCGAACACCCCACCATTCCCAATAAACCGGCCATTAACAAGACGCCAACAATGCTATACCCGGACAATCGCCATTTCATGAGTGCCAATGCTCCTTTTTGTCTAGTTTCCATGGAAAGGAATAGTTTACCTTCGCATTCTACCCAAAGAGAGGGATAATTACCAGAGAATCGGATCAAAGACCGGAGAGAGCGTTTAAGAACTAAGGCTCGAACAAGTCCCCGATACTCCGAATAGCATCCAATGGAAAATATAGATCATTTTTCCATCGGTGTCAGACTCTCGCATCGCCGAGGCGAATGATTGCATCTTTCGGAAGAAAAACCATAAGGACGATCATGACCGAAATCGCCTATATCCGGGAGAGAGAAATCGATATCCTCTCTCTCGCCAAAGACCTGAAAGACTCCTCGATCGAAGAACTCGCTCAAACTATATCCACTCTGCGCCAGCAGGGCAGCCAACGGCTTCTTCTCCTCGGCCAACCCGGTTGCCGAGTCCGCACCAACTGCCTGGAGGATTTGGCCTTGCCGATGCGCATCTTTCGCGGAACCGGGGGAATTGTCGCCATCGCGGAATTCGATTCCACCGCCCAACGGCAACTGCGATCGGCATCCTGGTATCGCTACTTGAACGTTTTTCGCACTCGCGAGGAAGCTCTGCAATTTCTCAACCATTCTTCCACCATTGACGAGACAGAAAAACCCTGAGAAAGTATCGCCAATTTATTATTATAAAAACCACAAATTATGAGAATCGCCGTACCAGATGATCGTTGCCTACTTCCTTCCCGGCCAAAAGCCTCCCATCGCCGGAGAAGAGAATAAAATACTCAACTGGGTAATTCAATCAGGAGTGTTGAATCATGTTAAAATTCGAGATCAAGCCGTACGGCCCTCTCACCATCGTTTATCTGCAGGGAGATATCGATCTGGATGGCGCCTTGGCCCTGAAAGAAAAGATTCAGGATTTACGGAAAAGCGGCGCTATGACCGTCCTCCTTAACTTCGCCGAAGTCTCCAAGGTCAATAGTTCGGTTCTTCAACATCTTCTAACCCCCATTCGCGCTCTAATTATGGTTAGCGGGACGGTGGCGATATGCAACATGTCCAGTTCCGTCCATAAATTCCTCCAGACGGCGATGTTTTATTCCATTGTACGCGTTTTCACCAATGAGGAAGAAGCCATCCGGGAACTTACGCAACCATCCAAGAAGGATAATAAATAAGATTTTGTCCCGTACACGGCTCCTCTTCACGTGCGATTCCCTCCGCAGGGGTATTTTCTGAAAGGAATAATAATGTCCATCTTCGATTCCTGCCTGTTAGGCCTGCTGCAAGGGCTTACCGAATTCTTGCCGGTTTCCAGCTCCGGACATCTGGTCGTGGCCGAAACGCTGATGCAATTCAAGGCTTCCGAGCTCCTGCTTTTCGATCTGATTCTCCATCTCGCCACCCTTTTGGCCGTTTGTCTCTATTACCGTCAGCGCTTGTTCGCTCTGAGCCGGGCCTGCCTGCCCCCCTATTCGCCCGGAGATACGTCTCCCGAAATCATGGCCCACAGAAAACTGATCGCCGCCATCGGACTTAGCACCTTTATTACCGTCATCATCGGCCTGGGATTCAAAGACCAGTTCGAACAAGTGCGCGATAACCTGACGGCGGTGGGGGGGGCGTTCCTGATCACCGGCGTATTATTACTAGCCACACGCTGGGCTTCTCCCCGCACCAGCGATGACGGGGATGATTACCCGATGAATCTCTGGCTCTTCGCCGCGATCGTGGGTTTCACGCAAGGCGTAGCCATTTTGCCCGGCGTTTCCCGGTCCGGTGCGACCGTCTGTACCGCCCTTCTTCTCGGCCTCTCCCGAACTCGCGCGGTCGAATATTCGTTTCTCCTGTCCATCCCTGCCATACTCATGGCGTCTGTCTATGAATCGCTGTTCTCGGATTCTCCCCTCGGTACGATCTCCCCGTTTCCCGCATCGATAGGATTCCTCTGCTCGCTGATTTCCGGCATCCTGTTTCTCTGGCTGCTGGTCTGGATCGTTCGCAAAGGCCGATTACACCTGTTTGCTTTCTATACGATTCCCCTGGGTATCCTGATCCTCGCTTATCGGTTTTTTATACGTTGAAAGATTCCGGCTTCCTGAACTTACGAAACAATCATGGATTTCAAGAAAAAACTCTTTCTCACCATCGCTGGAGCGGCTGGACTCTACCTGGCCGGATGCATTTGGGCTGGATGGCGGGATATTCTCTCTGCCTTCGCTGTCTTTCAATGGCGCGTATTGCCGATCTGCCTGGCCCTGGCGTTCGGCAATTACTGCATTCGTTTTTTGAAATGGCATTACTATCTCGCCATTCTCAAAATTCCCCTACGCCCGGCGGTTTCGTTTCAGGTCTACCTGGCCGGTCTGGTTATGTCGGCCACGCCGGGCAAATTTGGCGAAGTTTTCAAATCCTATCTGGTTAAACAAATCAACGGCACGCCCATCAGCCTCTCCGCCCCCATCGTTCTTGCCGAGCGCCTGACCGATTTCATCGCCTTCCTTCTCATGGCGTTACTGGGAATAACTCTCCTGCCGGGCGGCGGTTGGGTATTCGGTGTCTCCCTGGGAGGGATTGCCTTGATTCTGGTGTTGGCAGCCTGGAAAAACGCCGCCGAATGGGTTATTTCCCAACTAAGCCGCCTGCCGCTACTCGGCTCCCATGCCGATAAAATCCGGATTGCCTACGATAGCGCCTATCGCCTGATCGCTCCCCGGCCATTGATATGGGCGACGGGGGTAAGCCTCGTTTCGTGGTTTTTGGAATGCCTGGCCTTATATCTGGTGTTATGGGGATTCCAACATCCCCTGCCCCTGATTCCAGTCACATTTATTTACGCGTTTGGAACCATCATGGGCGCACTGCTGATGACGCCCGGCGGCATCGGCCCCACCGAAGGAACCATCGGCGGTTTGTTGATCCTATTGTTCCATATTCCCCAGAACGCCGCCGCATCAGCCACCCTCATCATCCGCATCTGCACACTCTGGTTCGCCGTCATAGTCGGGCTGATTGTCCTATCTCTCTGCTCCCAAACATTCACGTCGGTTTCGTCTGACGATCGGACTCAGTAAACAGAAAAGAAAATGCCCATAACAATCCGGGGAGAGAAAGGCTTTTCTTAAGCCCTTCTCTCCCCAGCGTATTTCAAACAAAACGAGGAAGAACGAAACGGCGGCGTATTTAGATTACAATCCCACCCAGGAACTATCGCAGGGAACGCTGGTCTTGGGTCCCAGGCGGATCAGGTCGCCCTTGCTGTGTAACCCATTCGATGCATCGAATGAAAGATACCCCGTATCGTTGGTATAATCCGGGCCATAACTGTTGAGACGCCATTCGCAGCAGCGCCAGGCAGCGCCCAAGGGAAAATTCCTCAAACGGCGGTTTGAATCGGCTTCAATGTAATCGTAAGTCACATAAGCCTCGTGCTGCGTACTGTCCATGCGCTGATTTCCCGCGCCATACACAAATGGATCCTGGGGCACAGAACTCATATAAGCCATTGGCGTAGTAAGAGGGATCAGACGCCGGTTGACCGGATTGACGTTGACTCCGGAAGAATCCTGCCAATACGGATAATGCCCCTTATCCATTCGGTACATCTCCAAAGCCGTATCGATTGCCCGCATGTCGGATACCGCGCTGGCAACCTTGGCGCGCATCTGGGCGTTCAAAAAGTTGGGCACAGCGATCGCCGCCAGAATTCCGATGATGGCCACGACGATCAATAGTTCAATCAAGGTGAATGCTTTGTGCTGCTTCATGATACCTACCCTTTTCATTAGTTTTTCCATTTCATATCATCTCATATCAAATGCTTTTCAAGTTCCAGAATCCCTGCGGCAGGAAGAATTTTCCCACCCGGGAACTTGATAAGAAAATATTCCCATATTGGATTCATGTTAAGGGCTACTCCCTTTTTTCCGATGAAAAAGCTGACATTTGTTCATTAAAATACGCTCATCGGATCGAGTTATCGTTATCGTACTCGGGAGAAAATAACCGTTCCTCCATTTCCGATGCCACTTCCGAATCAGCGCTTGTATTTGCCCATTAACTGCCCCTGGGCGAGAATATGCCCTTTCATGGCCCGTTCCAACTCTTTCTTGTTGACTCCCGGCCTAAGATTGAGAACCGAATCCAAGGCATAGAGTTTGAAATAATACCGGTGCGTCCCGCTGGGGGGACACGGGCCGCCGTAACCCAACCGCCGGAAATCGTTGGTTCCCTGCTTGGCCCCGTTTTCGAGCACCTCCTGCGATTGGATATGCTCGTTAAAACCCGAAATGGTGGGAGGAATATTGAAGATCACCCAATGCACCCAGGTACCCGCCGGTGCGTCGGGATCGTCCGCGATCAATGCCAGGCTTTTAGTACCCTCTGGCACATCGCTCCACGACAGGGGCGGCGAAATATCGTCCCCATCGCCGGAATACTTCTTGGGAATCAATTCTCCTTCATGAAAAGCGCTGCTGGACAGAATCAGGGTCATAATAGGCGCACCTCCCGTGGGCGTCTCGTTTCCCTTTTGACAGGAGAGGAGAAGCATGAGGAAAAGGAAACCGGATATCAGTATGCGATACACAATACGAATTCGGTCTTGCCGCCTGAATGCACATGGATGCCGTCGTGACTAGCTTGCGGAAATTTTCCCGGCTTGTCAATAGAAGGAGTAAAAATATTACCCTCCCTATTTGGGAAAAAGCCTTTAGAAAAAATCAAGCCGAGGATGAATGAAATTTCATTAGCAACACCTAAATCCCGCTTTCACTCCTCTTTTTTCCGCTCCAGTCGATACAATTGAAAATACCGTCCTTCTCGGACAAGCGATTTCTGAAATTCCGGTTGAGAATTGGAATGGAATAATCCCGACGGTTTCTGGATGGCACTTTCAAAAAAGGGAGTCATCCCGGATGGCGGTTCCGGTGGAGGTCGATCGTCTCCCGGCGAACGGCTCAAGGAAAGCCTATCCCCCGGTATTTGTCTCCCCGGAGGCTTGCTTGGCGAACCCGGATGAGTTGGGGGTTGGTTTTTTTGGTTTGGACCAGAGGATATCTCCACAATCTCAAATGCGGCGTCGTATCGATCCCATGCATCGAGGACGATCCCGGGGGTACGGGCAATCTGCGTTTCCATCGTCCAGGCTACCCACCATTCCAACCCATGCTTGGTCAGAATCAAATTTTTCCCCGCTGGGAGAACGCTTTTAAAATCGATCAATTCGTCATATTCGAATTTTGACAAGGTGGGATGAATCTGAAAAGAAAAAGCGACCGTATGCAACAAGGCGGCAGTTGCCGCAATCCCTCCAACCCATACGCCCCAGCGGGATTGTCGAACGAAATACAGTAAAGGGATCAATCCGGGGATATGCGCCATCAATCCGAACCGGGAAGACAGATCGGCGTGAATCAAAAAAGAGGCGAAAAATAAAGAACAAAGACTTCCAGAAAGAAGCAAGGTTTTGGTCGAAGAATCGAGGATCGAACGATTTCGAAATACAACGATTAATCCAACAATCCCCAAACAGTTTCCCAACAACAATCCAGGGAGTTCGTTGGGAGGGCCGCCCGCTCCCTGCAAAGTCTGAAACAGGATGGATTGACGAAACAAGCGCAATGGATTCATGGCGGCGAAACCCAGTCGTCCCACACGAACGGGATCGTAAAATGAAACCAGTATCAACGCCAAAATGGATAATCCCGCAAAAAGGACTCCCAATAAGATCATCCGTTTCCTGTTAGCGTATGTGAAGAAATGGATTGAAAAAAAACACGCCGTGAAAGCCATCGTCATGGCGGTTGTGCCCAGATGAGTCAGGCAAATTAAAACGAAAAACAGACACGAGAGAAAATAATTTTTCCCTTGCGGATTCCGGAATGACGCATACAAATAAAATGAATAAAAAAGAAATAACGGCAGAGCAAAGGAATTTTTCTGAAAATCGCCGATCATACGCAAAAGACTGCCGTATCCGACAGCCAGCAATCCCACCAGAAGAGTCGCCAGAATGCAATTCCGGCTTGTTTTTCCATCCGATTCAAACGCCCGCGAAAAAAAGAAAATGGGAATCGCACACATCGCGGGAAAAACTGTATCGGCGAAACGGACGCCCATCAGCAACGCCTCATCCAGGGGCATAAAAAACGAGAGGATTTTCCCCAGCAGGGCGTGGATATAAAAAAGCAAGGGAAAATCCGGCAATCCCAGCCAGCCGGTTCGCAGAATCGATCGCGCCTGTACCAGATAATACGCTCCATTAACGGCAGGAATCAGCTCGTTCCGAAAGATCACAGAAGCGCGGATGAGACACCCAATGAGGAGAACAACCGATAAAACTACCCAATGCAGGTTCAAAAAAAAACGGGAAGCAGAGGCTTCATTTCGGATCATAAACGACTCTTTCAGAAATCGAAAAAAACGAACGGATTCCGGTCGCTGCCTGTATTCATGAATCCCTTCTCTTTATTCATGTTTTAGATTATGTCTCTTCCCATCTCTTTTCAACTCTGTTTCCTGCTCCTATATAACAGAAGTACCTATTCGATAAACTCGTTGGAATAACTAAATCCGTTTCCGATACCGGGATCGTTACGGACTGGTAAAAAGAAACTGTAGAATAAACAATGACATTTTTTTACATTCCCATTTACAAATTATTACATGATAACAGAGACGAATAAGGAATACCACTATACGATTATACCGGTAAGAGAAATCGTCTTTTACTAGCATAGGGGAGTCGGGATCATGAAAAAAATCATCAGTGTATTAACAATCATCGGTATCCTTTCGGTTTCGTACGCACAACCGGACGTTCAATTTCCCTTGCACGGCCGGAATGACGAACTCGTCCTGGGACTCGGCAGTTTGGATTCGTTCAATTTCTCGCCCGATGGGAAGTTCATCGCCACGGCGGGAGATTCCGGAGCATTCTTGTGGGATGCAAACACGGGAAAAATGCTACGCCTTTTCCATTATGGATCATCTAATTTCAATACCATCGCCTTTACACCCGACAGTTCCAGATTGCTCACCTTGAATTGGGATAAGACAGTACTGTGGGACGTGCAGACCGGCGCGGAAATACTCTCCTTCGACAGCCATTTGAACGCAGCAGGCGGGTTGACGTTCTCCCCGGATGGCCGGTACGTCTTCATCGGCAGTTACGATGGGAACTTCATCGTGGAAATCTGGGATCTCACGGATGGTTCTTTTCAAGGAAACATCGCCCTCCACACCGGAACGTTAGGCGCTTTGGCGGTTTCCAGCGATGGTAAAATACTAGCCACCGGCAGCGGCGACGGTTATGCAAGACTCTGGAACATTGAGACCGGCGACATGGTAAATGAATTCCAGCACTCCATGAATGTGGATTATGTACTCCTATCGCCCGATGGCCGGTATCTCTTGTCTCAGGTTGGCGACAATCGATGGTTTCTCTGGGATACCTCATCAAATGACACAGCCCGTCGGCTGTTCGATTCCACGAATCGCCTGCTTCAATTCACTCCAGACAGCCGGCAAATCCTCGGATGGAAAGAAAATACCCTTTTTTATTATGACATCGCCGCCGGGACCTCGACGCCGATGGGAAACGCTCCAACCATCCAAGAGAATCTCGATGGTAGACTATCTCCAGACGGGAAATCTCTGGGTGTATGGGATTGGTATTCCAATCAGATCAATATATGGGACATGGAGACAGGAAATTATCGCTGCACGATCCAGGGGCATATGGATGGAGTTCTCGAATGCCGTTTCTCCCCGGATGAAACCAAAGTATACGCGGTGGGAGCGAACGCGGGTACGTTTTATGAATTCGACGTCGCTTCGGGAACGATGGATCGGTCATGTAATTTTCGACGGGACTACTTTGTAGGCGGCGCGGTGGGAATCTCGCAGGATGGCCGATACGCCGTCATGGCGGATCACTTTGAGAAATGGATCAAAGTATGGGATACCGCGACGGGAAATGAAATTCAAAGCATCTCCGATACCGAATCGATCGGTTCCATCTCGTTCTCTTCCGATAATCAAAGAATATTGACGGGAGGTGGACAATCCGAAACCTGGGCCGCTCTATGGAGTTTGACAGCGGGAACAAAAATCACCGCTTTTTCCACCCCTCGCACTCCCCGTACACGCCCTCTCGTTACTCCCCAATGTTACAGTTGGGATCAGTTTGGGCCGTGCGCGGTATTCTCACCCGATGAATCCAAACTGGCAACGATAAGCGGTTCCTTCTTAGGGTATTCTATGGATCAGAGGATAGGGAACAGTACGCAAAGTTCGGTTCGAATCTGGGATGCCGATACGGGAACATTAATCCGGTCATTTCCCGCTCATGAAGATATTATTTCCACCGTCACTTTCTCCCGCGATGGACAGTGGATCGTGACGGGAAGCAATGATAAAACGGCCAAACTCTGGAACGCCGAAACAGGCGAAGAACAAATGGTCTTCTCGGGGCAAAACGATTCCATCATCGCCGTCGCTCTCTCTCCTGACAATCGGTATCTCCTCACTTCCAGCCCGGAAAACTCGGGAGTGGGCATTGCGTCCGATGCGATCCAACGGGTTGTTCTATGGGACACCCGCACGGGCGAAAAACTGGGTTCTCTCCAGGGCCATTCTTCGCTGGTGCTGTGTGTTAATTTTTCCTCGGATGGCAAACGAATCCTGACCGGCAGCACGGATGGATCGATCCGGATATGGAATATGGACGATGTCATTCAAGCGTCGGGAGTGGATGATTTTTGTTTGTATGAATGAGCGCGCAGCGTGTTGGGTGGACTCAAAGCCACATAGTGGCGTAGCCCACCCAACCCAATCTTATCACTCATCACTCATCCCTGACTTTTTCACCCCACAATCGTTTCCCGCTGCGGATCCCAATGAATCCGTTTGCCAGTACGGTAGGAAATATTGGCCAGATGCGCGCCGATAATGACCCGGTTGCCCATCTCGACCGGCGAGTTGGGTTGTTTGCGGCTCTTCATGCAATCGAGGAAATTCTGCATGTGTGCGGTTCCCTCGTCGCCCTGCTTCCATTCTTCGACCAGGTTGTCTTTCGCATCGTAAAGCCGGAAGAATCCGCCGCGTTCCTGGGCGATACACCCTTCCGTACCGAAATAGTCCGCGCCGTCGGCGTCGCGCCCGTTCATGAACTGCACGTCGAAGACGATGCAGAAGGTGGCGCAATCGAGAACGGCGTGTACGTTATCGGGCGTCTCCCAGCGCGGATAGTGATAATTGCCGCCGTTACAGACCACGCTTTTGGGGCCGAGGCAATCTGACAACCACATGGCCACGTCCAGCATGTGCGGGCCGATATCGGTCATCAGGCCGCCCGCGTAATCCCAGAACCAGCGCCAGGCCGAACAGCGTTCGGCGTCGAAGGCGCGCGACGGAGCGCTGCCTAAAAAACGCTGCCAGTCGATGCGTTCCGGATCGAAAAGAGTCTTGTCGTTGGCGCGATCCTGATAGGGATCGACCAGCCGGTAACGGCAATCCCAGGTGCGAATCCACTTCAATTGCCCGATTTTCCCGGAGGCGATTTTTTCGTGGGCGATTTCCCAATGCTCGCCGCTGCGCCGGTGATTGCCGACCTGGACGATCTGCTGGGACGCCTTGACCGCCTTCACCATGCTGTAGCCTTCCTCGATCGTGCGCGAGAGCGGTTTTTCAATATAGACGTCTTTCTTGGCGGCAACCGCATCGAGCAGAATGTCGTGATGCCAATGATCGGGAGCGGCGACAATCACACCGTCGATATCCTCACGCGCCAAAAGGTCGCGATAATCGACGTACCTCTCCGTTTTTTGCTCGATCCTTTCTTCACAACGGTCGAGCATGGCAGCATTGATATCGGCCAGCGCGGGGATTTCCGCGCCCAATCGCTTGGCGGTCTTCAAGCGGTCGGTTCCCCGGTCTCCGGTTCCAATACCGCCGATGCGAATCCGCTCGTTAGCGCCCATGACACGAGCCGGCGCAATCTGCGTCAGGGCGAACGCCCCCGCCCCGGCCACGGTGGTTTGCTTCAAAAAAGTTCTGCGATCGTTCCTCTGAGCCATCCTTTTTCTCCTTGATTCTTTCAATTGCCCGTCCAATACAGCGAAAATCGGTTGAATCCATCGATTCATTTCGCCGCGAATTCTTTCCCTCAGACCAGGTCCTCACTGGATTATCGGTAAAACAGGCTGCCGTTGTCAAGCAAGTATCTCTGAATCGACTTCGGGTTTTATTCCCGGAAGGGCGGATAAATCGATCCGATTGTACTATAGTTATACCGTGAACCCTATGCGGGAATGGTTCTCTTATTGAATGAAAATTATGGAAGGCAGGGAGTGAAATAGAATCCGCATGAATGAACGTCGACCTCATTATGACTTGCACATCCGTCTCGCGCTATTAATCGTCTTTATGATGCCGTCCCTTCTTCTCCCGGCGGATGTAATCATCAACGAAATCGGATACAACCCCTCGGAAGAATTTCCTTTCGAATTCGAATTTGTGGAACTCTTCAATCCTACCGGTTCCTCCATCGATCTGTCGGGATACGCTTTCACCGATGGAATCGCCTATCGTATTCCCGACGGAACGACATTAATCCCACAGGGATTCCTGCTGATTGTCCGCGATCCCTCGCATTCCACCTGGCGCAATCGGCCTGCGAAGGTATTGGGCCCTTATATCGGCATTCTCGATAAAGGCGGAGAGTTGTTACGTCTCCGATCGCCGTCCGGTGATGTCGCCGACGAAGTAACCTACGACGATTTACCCCCCTGGCCACGCGGCGCGGATGGCTATGGCTCCACCCTGGAACGCGTTCACAGCAGCGAACCGTCCGATAATCCCTATTCCTGGCGCTCGTCTCAAACAACAGGCGGAACACCCGGACTTCCCAACTCAGTGGCGGGTCTTCCCGCCCGGCCAGTGGTTACCTCCTGGTCGGTTTCGCCATCCCATCCCCGCTCCAGCGACGAAGTCCGAGTGGAAGTCGTTCTGGAAGGAGAAGCCGATAAAATTCGCCGCGTAGATCTCCGCTACGAACGCTGGAATACGCTTTCAAAAGACACACTGCAAACCATCCAGATGGAATATGTTGCTTCCCGGGACGGGCAAACCCAATACCGCGCCGCCATCCCTCCCCATCCAACGCAATCGGCGCATGGCCGCAGGCCGGGCAGCGGAAGAACC
>CAZFOX010000017.1:11470-16762 GCA_964520565.1 uncultured bacterium
GTTGATTCGCTTCAATGGGCGGGTTGTCCTGACCGACGGAACTACCATAATATTACCCCACATCGCCGAACCGCGTCCCTTCGAATCGTATTTCGTCTACAATGGTGATATTCCCTCTCGGATTCCGATCCTCTGGATGTTTCCCGACCGCGCCACCAACTTGATCGCTCCCTCCCGCACCGTCCGCGGCGTCGCTGTCAAACCGCTTGAATCGGACACCGTACAACTCTTCGACGGCGCACGGATCATCCCCTCTCTCGTCGACCAGACCGGCCGCAAAATCCGCTTCCTGAAAGGCGAAGAATACCGCAACGACCGCACCATCAACCTCAGTCCCGAATCCCCCACCCATCCCAATTCCGGCGGCCCCGATACCAATCACAAGGAACATCTCGCCTTTCAGGTTTTCGCCGATGAGGGCGTACGGGTTCCGCGCTGCGACTGGTACCGCGTGATCGAAAACGGCGTACAGGGACAACGAACCGCCACCCAGCAGGTCAACGAGCAATTCCTGAAAATCAACGGAATGGATCCGATGGCGGATATTTACAAGATCGCTTACAACGAACCCTACCAGGTCCCCGGCTTTTCCATTAACTTTTCCAAACAGACCAACCTGGATACCGGCTCCGACGATTTAACGAATTTCTTCCTTCGTCTGAACAAAGGAACGGATGCCGAACGAAAACGCACCGTTCAGGAACTTCTCGAATTGGATCGAGTCATCGGCTATTCCGTGGCGGGCGTACTCATCGGCAATTGGGACGGTTTCTTCAACAATATGTTTCTCATCCACACCCCGTTTCCCATCGAAAAATGGGAATGCGTGCCGTGGGATCTCGACAAGACATTCGGCTATACAGACGGTTTCCCTCCCCATAGCACCACTTTTGCCGAAATGCCGTTGGAATTTCCCCTCAACGGTCAGGCGCGCCTCGCCTCACGTACGCCGGGTTTCGTCTCCCGCCCCGTTCACCGCATCGTGGAATACCACGAAATCTACCTGCAACGCATGCGCGACGCGCTATTCGGCCATTTCTCACTGGAAGAGATGAACCGGCGGATCAACGAAATCGAAACGTTACTGCTCGACGACCTGCAACAGGAAGCCGAATACACCGGCGTCTATCGCACCGCCCGTAAGAAACAGATCGAAAGCGCGTACGACACCATCCGCACGTTTTTAACCTTGCGGCATGCCTACCTGCGCCCCCTGCTTTTCACGCCGGTCGAGGAATGGCCGCTGTATTAACTGGCCGTCCATTCGCGGGGATCGAGCCGGTAATAGTTTCGCAGCATTTCGTATAATTCCGGGTGGTTACGCTGGAGCGGATCGGGATTCTCGAAAAACGTCTCCGTGGCCACGGCAAAGAATTCCGCCGGACTGGTAGCTGCATAGTCGTCCAAAACTGTTCGCTGGCGGCGTTCTAACGCGCGCCGCAATTGCTGAAACTCCCGGTTCAGGACTCGATTCCATTCCAGATACATTGACCGGCGCCCCAGCAATGGAACACCGTCGGCGGCTCCGTTTTCCTCATCCAACTGATGGGCGAATTCGTGAAAGACCAGGTTCAGCCCATCGCGGGAATGACGCGCCCCCTCTTTGACATGATTCCAGGTCAACACCACTATCCCCTGCCCCCACGATTCCCCCAATCGCAGCGAATCGTCATCCACCGGGATCATTCCGTATTCTTCCGGGATCGGAGGCGCGACGTACGTCGCCGGATATACCAGAATGGTTTTCAGGCGGGGATAGTAATCCGTGGGACGATTCAATAACAGAATACACGCTTGCGCCGCAATCGAGACACGCATGGAATCGGTCAGTTCCAATCCTCCACACCCCTCAAAGTGCTTCTCATCCAAAAAAACCTGAATGTGGCCCAATAACTCCCGGCGCAATTCTTCCGGCAGGCGGTGAAACATTGGAACGTTCTTCTCAATAATCTTCAGCCAATCATCGGGGAACGGCTGCGAACGCAACCGTTCCCGCCGCGCTCTCGTCTTCGCCGGTCGTACCGCAAAAAGATAAAAAAGGAACGCGCCAACCAGAATGGCGCAACTCGATAAAACCACCAGGGGAATCATGAGTAGGGCAGTATCTCGCTTTCTTAACCTTTCGGCGAGTATTCCTAATTATGGCGCTGCGCCCCGGCAAATAGTATAAACGCGAAAAATATCACTGATAAACAAAACC
The DNA here is from genome assembly GCA_964520565.1 of uncultured bacterium. Classification (GTDB taxonomy): domain Bacteria; phylum Hinthialibacterota; class Hinthialibacteria; order Hinthialibacterales; family Hinthialibacteraceae; genus CAZFOX01. The sequence goes on from CAZFOX010000017.1 coordinate 13,671, forward strand.
TTTGCATGGGTTTCGGTTTCTATCCACCAACCGGGAATCGATAACAATCCCAAGCCCCCCCCCCTTTTGGATTGATCGCCGCCCCGATCGAGCAGTATACTCCCGCAGGTATGGAGCACGCCTTATGTCTGAAATTCTGAACGAATTGCCCATCCTTCCGGCAACGTCACTCAAATCGTTGGCCAGCGTTCTCGTCAAACCCGCTGGCGCCGACTGCAATCTGGATTGCGCCTACTGCTTCTACCTCGAGAAAGCGTCTCTCTACCCGGAAAACCGCCAACACCGCATGCCGCTCCCCGTGATGGAAGAAATGGTGCGCCAGATCATGCAATCGGGCGAACCGGCGGTCTCATTCGGCTGGCAAGGAGGCGAACCCACCCTGATGGGTCTCGATTTTTTCCGCCGGGTCGTCGAAGCCCAGCAGAAATTCGGCCGCTCCGGCCAATCCGTGGGCAACGGCCTGCAAACCAACGGCATTCTCATCGACGACGCCTGGTGCGCATTCCTCCGCGAGTATAACTTCCTCGTCGGCCTTTCGATCGACGGCCCCCAGCCCATCCACGACAAATACCGCCTGACCGTGGGCGGACGCCCATCCTGGCAAAAAGTATTCGAGTCGGGAAACCGTATGCTCCAGGCGGGTGTCGCCGTAAACGCCCTGGTAGTCGTCAACGATTATTCCTGCCGCTTCCCCGAAGAGATCTACGCTTTTCTCCGCGACGCCGGGTACGAATTCATGCAGTTCATCCCCTGCGTGGAAACCGATCCCCATGATTCATCCCGCGCCGCTCCCTTCTCGGTCTCAGCCGAATCGTACGGGGAATTTTTATGCCGAATTTTTACCTGCTGGAAAAACGACTTCCAGAACGGCCGCCCTATCACCTCCGTCCGCTGGATCGATTCCGTCTTTCACACCTGCGTCGACCGGCCTCCCCCGGAATGCACACTACTGGAAGAATGCGGCTGTTACGTGGTGATCGAACACAACGGCGACGTCTATGCCTGCGATTTCTTCGTCGAACCGGCCTGGAAACTGGGAAACGTCATGCAGGACAATCTGGCCGACTTGCTCAACAGTCCCCGCCAGAATCGATTTGGCAAAATTAAAACCCATCTGCCTCCCGAATGCCCCCCCTGCCCCTGGCTCCGGCACTGCTACGGCGGTTGCCCCAAAGACCGCCTGCGCGATCCATTCGACCGCGGCTCCAATCACTTCTGCCGCTCCTACAAGATGTTTTTCGAACATGCCCACGCGGATCTGCAACGCCTCGCGGAAGAATGGAAAGCCGAACGGCAACGGGAATCCGAAGCCCAGCAGCGCCGCCTTCAAGACCTCCCTACAACGGCATCCACCACCGTTAAAGTCGGCCGCAACGACCCCTGCCCATGCGGCAGCGGAAAAAAATACAAAAAATGTTGTGGTGCAGCCCGATGATCCGTGATCTCATCCCCGATCGAAAGATTCTTTCAAGGCGATTCTGCGAGTTTTTCTCTCAGAACACCTTTTGAGCCTTGAAAGAATCTACTAAAACTTGAGTTTTAAATATTTGGCTAGACCTTAAATTGAACATTGAAATCCATTATTATATAAAATTATAATACATAATGTAAAATATAATTAATTGATGCATAAAAATATTGTGTAACCTTCTATATTCCACTTTTAATAAATTTTACACAATTCTCTTCAGCCCTGGTGGTTTACTTCCGATAATCAGATAAACTATTCTTTAGCGGTTCTCGAATGCGCATACATCCGTTTTCCTGCGATTGTGCGCGTAATGAGGAGAACCACTCTACGTGTTTTCTGTTCTTTTCTCTCCGGAAGCTGGCCATCCCAGCGGGGGACTTGGAAGCTGGCGTACTACGTGTGAATTGGGCGAATACCGAATGGAGCCGGGACAAATGTCCCTGTCTCTACCCAAAAAGATCCTACCGGCAGCATGCGATCCTTGCCGGAGGTACTGCATTTGGAGTTGTGGGCGGGTGAACAATGGCGAATATTTTGATACACAAAAAACATGTGTCGGATTTGATAAAAACGGCTACGGAATATCCCCCCGATAGTACGACTCTGCGAACGATCGACCGCTTGCTTTCGGGAGCGGCAACTGAAGATGTATCGCTCTCCTTTCTGCTGTTCCAAATCGGAGATTTGGAAACCTTGCTCCAAAATTTCCACATCCGCCGCGTCCGAAAAATCGTATCCGGATTGTTCGATATCCTATTAAATCAAACGCCGGACGACTTATACGTCGATTGCCTCGGCCCCAATGAAATCATCCTTCTCCTCCCGGGCGTCGGTAAGGAAAAAGCCCGCGACGCGGGCGAAGAGATCCGTCGCCGTTTCTTGACAATGGCCCGCGAGATTCTCAACGATCCCTCCACCGCCATCGATTTACGAGGCAGCGTGGTAGCCTTTCCCGAAGACGGAAAATGTGTTGCCGAACTTCTTTGCCAGGCACGGGATGCTCTGTCTCTCTCCCGCGAAAATCCGGAACAATCGATCCAAATTGGAAAACCGGCCAGCTGCCAGCCCTATTCAATCGAACTTCCGGAAATTCTGATCCGCCGTATGCGAAGATTTACCCAAAGCCTGGACGTCATGGAATCCACCTTCATCCGCCAGGCATTGGATGAGTTCCTTCATAAAGCCGAATCGGTCTGATCGGCCTGATCGGCCGCTTCCTTCCAGACTCCCACCCGATCCGCAACTTTCCCGAATCGGTAAAATCCTTATTCCAAAAAAAACCTCAGAAAACAAATATATATAGTACTAAATTATAATAATTATAATCCAAATAAAAACAGTATGTTAAAATATATTTTATACAAATGTTCACTTTGGAATACTATTTGCATAGATTAGCCGGGTCATCCAACTCAATTTCTTCCAGAAAAGGAGTCCCGTCCATGAAATCGTCTTCCTTTCCGGCCATTCCTGATTCGTTATGCCACGATCCCAACCTGTCGCCATCCCCTTGGGAAGAATTCCTGAAAGGAATCGCCAAAGAACGCGACAAACGGGAAATTCTTGTCGATCCGCATATTCTCCAACAAATCCATATCAACGATACGGCCTTCTCGCTGAT
>CAZFOX010000018.1:0-14883 GCA_964520565.1 uncultured bacterium
AAAAGCGAGTCTCCGTTCATGAAGGAATTCATGAAAACGCCGCTCCATTGGGATTTCGAGAAGTTTTCTCCACCCAGATTCAGCCCGGATATTTTAGGCGGCGTTCCCTTGATTGTTGGCCAGGCAAGCCAATCGATCAGGTAACTCTCCAATGCCCCGGCCGAAGCGTTGAGATAAGCGATGGATGGATCCATTAGCCCAATCAGATGTCCCAATTCTCGCAGAAACACATTGCTAATGGGAAACGCGAAAATGGGATTTCCTTGCAAATCGGTTCGCGTAAAAACGTCCTCCGAGAACACATGGGCATAAGGATTGCCGGGGGGACGGCGAAAGAGTGCGGTCGGCGCGCCGTTATTGGTCAGATCGAGCAATGCGTTGAAATTCGGATAATCGCTACGAATCTGGAAAACGGAGGTATCTCCACTCCATGCGCCGAATAAAGTGGCCAGAGAGACAACTCCCTCCTGGCCGGACGAGAAGGGGATGGCCTCTATGGTCAGGTGCTGGCTGCCGTTGTTCACTTCCAGAAATTCCAGACCCACATTCTTCAGGGCTGCGTTATAAAGCGCAATTACGCTCCGCAATTCAGTTTCGAAACGGAGTACTTCTCCAGCGCTGTAAACACCGCTATTCACAAATCCAGACAGATCGATTTTAACTCGGCACTCTCGCAGACCGTTTCCATTCGTGTCGTTTCGATCGGGATCGAGACCAAAATAAAAAGTGGGCCAACGGTATGCATCCTGGGGTGAATTATCAGAAGATGGATTCCAGAAATCCGCCGGAACGATTTCTGGATCGACCGATATTTTCTTTCCCTCTTGCAGCCGTTGTAATTGTTCCTGGAGATAGAGCGAAGTACCGGATTGGATAGCCGGGATGGGGGAATCGCCGGAATCCGCGCATACGGGAAACTCACCCGGCGCGAATATCAATAACGCGAAAACAAACGCAGAAAACACCCACCATCCAAACGTGTTTTCGATAGAGGTATAGCGATACAACTTGGTCATTGTTCGTCCCTCAACCCTTTAAAATAAAAATCACATAGGCGCAATTCGCCATTTTCATGATTTTTTCACTAAATATATGTAAAGTCAAGTGAAATTTAATTGAATCGGATGTAATCCCATTAATTCTGGCGGGTTAGATCGTTAATTATTTCTCGGCCTCCAGCTTCCAGAATACGTTCGGCCAGAAGGCGTCCGAGTGATGCCGGATCCGCAGCCGATCCGGTTAAAGATTGCCGGATACAACGGCTTCCATCCAAGTTAGCCAAAAGACCGGATAGATGGATTGCGCCATTTAAAATCCTCGCATACGCGGCCATTGGGACTTGGCAACCGCCCTCCAGAGTCGCCAGAAACGCCCGCTCCGCCTGAACGGTTACGGCGGCCTGACCGTCGTGGATGGAATGCAATAGCGTGGCCGTTCTTGGGTCTTCCAGCCGGGCTTCCACGGCCAGAGCGCCCTGAGCGGGAGCGGGAATCATTTCCTCGGGAGATAACACACCTGCTATACGGTCTGTCCATCCCATACGCCGTAACGCGGTCTCCGCCATGATCAGTGCGTCCCAATTCGACTCTCCAAACTTGCGCAGGCGTGTATTGACGTTGCCGCGAATATCGACGACGTTTGCATCGGGGCGGATCGCCAAAACTTGCGCTCGGCGGCGCAGGCTGCCCGTGGCAACAATGGGATTATCGGGAAGATCGCGAAGACAGGTGGCCGTATGGGAAACCAGCGCGTCGAAGGGCGAATCCCTTTCCGGCACCGCCACGATCCCCAATCCTTCCGGCTGAATGGTGGGTAGGTCTTTATAACTATGCACGGCGAAATCGATCTCGCCGTTCTGGAGAGCGGTTTCGATCTCCTTGGTAAATAATCCTTTATCCCCGATCTGAACCAGAGGTTTGTCGAGTATCTTATCGCCAGTGGTATGGATAATCCGGATTTCGATCTCTGCCGCGGGAGAGCGATCTTTCAGCAATGCCTGCACTCGTTCCGCCTGCCACAAGGCTAACGGGCTGCCGCGCGTTCCAAGAAGAAAATGATGAGGTTCCGCCATAAGATCGATTGGAAAATCCGGCTTCGTGAATCTTCGTGATTAAATTCCAGCCTCTTTTACGATACATCCTGCAACGAAATTCAAAAACGCCGCGTCGTCGTTGACGCACGGCAGATGATGATACGATTCGATTCCGACATTGCGCAGCGCGACACGGCCTTCCAATTGCGTTTCGGCGTTGTCGGCCAGGAATCCGAATGGAAAATATACGAATTCCCGAATCCCCCCCTCCAACATGACCCTGGCCGAGGTTTCCAACGTGGGCGAAGTCCATTCACCGCCCAGACGATGGTTCAACCAGCCAATGGCCACAGACTGAAACTCGGAATGCAATTCCCGTTCGAGATTATCGTACGCCTGTTTCGTATCGCAATACCCGGCATCGGCAATACCGGGGGGAGGTGTCATCACCGTTCCATGACAGCCGAGCAGTAGACCGGCCTGGCGGCAGCGTTCCGTCGTCCATCCGATCGATCGTATCTGCCGGCGTACGAACTCCGCCTGGATACGGCTGATCTCCAGGTGGTATTTCCGAAAAGTCACCGTCTTCGCTTCGGGAAGCGGACAACCGTTTCGCTGCTGGAACTGTTGAAAATCGCGTTGCGAAATCCCTGAAGTGAAATCCGATATGGGCAGGTACATGGGTAACAGGATTAGTCGTTCGCTTTTTTGATTCACCAGGGATTGCAGAACCGTTTCGAGTGAGGGATCGCGAAACTCGTACGCGACGTGCACCCGCCAGATATGCCCGTCCCGGCGTTCGTGAAGCATTTTTTGAAGGACGGCTGTCTGGCGTTGTGTGATCTCTTCGAGAGGCGATGCGTAGTTCTCCGCACGCCAGGTTTTCCTCCGGTTATATCCTCGCCATGCACCGAGAAGGGGAACCGCGAATTTCGGGATGGGCGCAACCCGCCGCGTAAGTTTCATCAGGATACGATTCGAATATCGCCATTGCTCCAGGAAGGAGGCGCGAGGCGGTTCTCCGTAAGTGATTAACACGACATCGATAATCATATACTCACCCCGGTATTTCGATCGAATCGGAGATCGGCGTTTATTGGTTCTCCACGCCCCTCAAGCTAAAAAGCGAACGATTTCGTCGGCGGTTTCACGGGCCTTGCGAATGCAGTCGTTGGTAGAGACGCCATCCAGGTAATTACCGATGCAAAAGAGTCCGGGAACCGCCGCCAGCTCGCGCTGCAGATTCTCGATCCGTTCCACATGGCCGATGGGATATTGCGGAATGGCGCGCTCCCAGCGGAAAACATGCTGCACCGAAGGTTCTCCCGAAGCGCCGATCGTTTTCTGCAGGTCGGTTCGGATTTGCGCCAGCATTTCGGCGTCGGAGAGTTGAATCGCGGTGGGATCGAGTCCCCCCCCGATAAAAACGCTGAAACTGCGATAACCGCCTGGAGCCCGGCGCGCAAACAGGCTGGAATTCCAAATACTGCCCAGAATCCGAATCCCTTGATTCCGGGGAGAGAGAAAACCAAAGCCGTTGCATTCATGAACGACCGCCTGGCGCGGATACCCCATCCCCACCACCGCCAACGCGTTATACGGAATAGTCCGCAGGTACTCGGCAGACTCGGGTGCAAAAGGCGCAAGTAGCGGCGCGACGTTATAAGCGGGAACCGCCAGAACAATCGCATCGGCCTCAATAGTCCGGCCTGAGGCAGACACCCGGTATCCGCCATCCGCTTTTCTATGAATCTCATCCACCGGCGACTGCCGGTGCAACCGATTCCCCAGTTCCCGGGCGATGGCCTGGGTGTTGGTTTCCATACCATCCACGAACGAACACAGGTTTTTCGCGCGAGGTTTCTTGGGTTTATTGGGATCTTTCTTTTTCCGCCCGAACAGACGGGCGATTCCGCCGCGTATCAGGCCGCCGTGATCGCGTTCCAGATCGTACAGGATCGAGAAGGTTCCCCGCAGGCTGAGTTTTTCCGGATCGCCCGCATACACGCCCGACACAAAGGGCGTGACCAGATTGTTGAGTATCTCATCGCCCAACCGCCGGCGGACAAACGAAGCCAGGCTCTCGTCTTCGCGGGAACGATTGGCGGAACGGAAAACTTCGAGCAGAAGCCCCCGCTTGGCTTTTCCGCTCAATAGTGGGGTCTTCACCAGGCCGCCCGGCCCCATCGGAACGTTATGCAATTCGCCTTTCAGGTAGATATAACGGGCGTTGCCGCGCATGGATTGTTTTAATAGTTCGTTTTCCAGATTCAATTCGCGGCACAGTTCCATGGTATCCGGAGCGTTGTCGAGAAACGAATTGGGGCCTTTTTCGAACAGGTAGCCATTCTCGCGCAGGGTTTGGATCACGCCACCCACCCGGTTTTCCCGCTCGAAGAGTTCAACGTCGATTCCCCGGCGCATCAGCCAGAACGCCGCCGCCAGCCCTGAAATCCCCGCGCCGATCACAACCGCTTTCTTCATGACGTTCTCCCATGAATATAAATTGGCTCTCATACGATTGGTAAAATACCACTCTCCCGAGGGAGGAGAATAAAACGATTTTATAGAGTACGCGAAAACATCGGAGTGGTCTGGCCGGTCTTCATGGCTCGCGTCAGGTACACGTCAAATACCATCGCGATGGGGCGGATAATGATCTGCCCCAGGCCGGTTACACGAATTTCCTGGGAGAGATCGGGCTCCAGAAGGCCGTCGTCAATGAACGGCCGCAGGCGTGGAATCTCTTCGCGAAAGTATTGGTGAAAGTCCTCGCCCCACAGTTCACTGAAACGCGGCAGAGAGATCCGCAGGTTGCACATCAGTTCCATGATGGTCCAACGCCGTATCCGATCGTCGCGCGTGAGTTCAAGACCGCGTTCAATCGGCAGGCGCCCTTCCTGGACGGAATCGTTGTAACTTTTCAGTTTTTTGACATTCTGCACGTAGATCGAATCGAGGCTGCTGATCGAGGAGACGCCGAAGGCATAGAGATCGGCGCCTGCACGGGTGGTGAATCCCATGAAGTTACGCTGCAAGGTTCCTTCGCGCTGCGCGAGTGTCAGTTCATCGGACGGTTTGGCGAAATGATCCATGCCGATATAAACATAACCGTTATGGGTGAATCCCTCGACGGCGGACAGAAAAATGGCGAAACGTTCTTCGGCGCTGGGCAGCGTACTTTCATCGATACGCCGCTGATGCCCCAGTTTTTTGGGCAGATAGGCCCAGTTGTACAACGCAATCCGGTCTGGATCGATCTCGTAGATCGCTTCCAGAGTCCGAGCAAAACTGGCGGCCGTCTGCAATGGAAGGCCGTATACCAGGTCGATATTAACGCTTTCGAATCCCTTGCGGCGGCATAACGCTATGAATTCGCGGGTTTCTTCGATGCTCTGCGGGCGGTTGATAATCGCCTGGGTTTCAGGGGAAAAATCCTGTACCCCCATTGAAATCCGGTTGAATCCCATGCGGCGCAACACATCCAGATGTTCCTCATGGGTAACCCGCAGGTCGACTTCGATGGATCGCTCCGCCTCCTCTTCGAAAGTGAAATGCCGGCCGGTGTTTTCGAGGAGTCGCGCCAGCGATGCGGGAGAGAGATGCGTAGGCGTACCGCCTCCCAGATGGAATTGATTGACTTTGCGCCGGTCGGATATTTCCGCCGCGATCAACCCTACTTCACGGGATACGGTATCGACATATCGGTCAGCGATATCTTCGCGGGTGGTGATGATAACGTTGCAGGCGCAGAAGTGACAGCGTTCGGAACAGAAGGGAATGTGAATGTACAACGAAAGCGGCCGAGGATTGGACTCTGCGTTGGTGGCGCGGATGTGTTTCCAGAATTCTTTCTCGCCCACAGCCTCCGTCCATTCGGGCGCGGTGGGATAACTGGTATAGCGAGGTCCGCGTCCCGCGTACTTGTGTATCAAGGGACGCACCGAACCGAGATCGGCGTTAACGTTTGGAATAATCATAATTGTGCACCGTTTCGATCAGAGTCTGCACGCTTTCCACCGGCGTTTCGGGCAGAACGCCGTGTCCCAGATTGAAGATATGGCCGGTGGTACGTCCTAAATTGTCCAGAATCGTTCGGGTCAAACGGCAAACTACCTCCGGCGGCGCGGATAACGCGGTGGGATCGAGATTGCCCTGCAGGACGGTCTCCTCGCCCAACCGCTCCGAAACATCCCGCAGGTTCGTGCGCCAGTCGACGCTAATCACCGCAGCCCCGCTCTCCCTCATCTCGTTCAAAACCGGCGAGGAACCCTTCACATAGAGAATCACCGGCGTTCCTTCGTTCTGGATCGTTTCAATAATGGATCGTTGATAGGGCAGTGCAAACCGCCGGTAATCGTCGACGCTCAGTTCGCCCGCCCAGGTATCGAATATCTGCACCGCATCCGCTCCCGCCTGAATCTGGATGCGTAAATAATCGATGGCCGTCTCCGTCACCATCTCCAGCATTTTTTCCAGGCGGGCGGGATTGCTATACATCAATTCCTTGATGTAACGCAGACTCTTGCTGACGATGCCTTCAACCATATAGGCCGCGAGAGTGAATGGCGCTCCGGCAAATCCCAGAATGGGAACATCCCGGCCCGTTCGACGCCGGATTTCTACAATCGAATCGTAAACCGGGGGCGTTTCATCAAAGACACCGCGGCGAATCTGCGAAATAACGGCCTCGTTCCGAGCGGCGGGCGTCACCACCGGCCCCTGCTCGGAGAAATCCACTTTTTGTCCCATCGTTTCGAGAGGGATCAGGATATCGTTAAAAACGATAATCGCATCGACGCCCAGGATTTCGTAGGGTTGAATAGATATCTCCGCCGCCACATCGGGAATTCGGCACATTTCCAGGAATGAATAGTTCGCCTTCACCTTTTGATAACTGGGTAGGTAGCGTCCCGCCTGGCGCATCAGCCAGACCGGCGGCCGGTCGATCGGTTGCCGGGCAATGGCTCCCAGAAACCGTTGCCTGCGTGTCAGCGATGGTTGAGATTGCGAAACGGGGGCTGGATTCATGGATGCCTTTCCACGATTTCCGGATTGGGGGTTTCGCGCGCGCCACAGTCGGCATCAAATAATTCAACGAGGCATCGCGAGGCGTTCGGACAGGTGCGAATGGCTTTATGCTGGCGCAGGTTGCGCCGGGGAGTCAGAATAATCCGCTCGGTGAGCCTTTCCATACGGGCTTGAATGGCTTGCCTTTGCTGGGCATTCAGGCCGGGAAGAGATTCAAACAGACTTTGCAATTCGTCCTGACAGATTAATTCCGCATAGTTGCCCAGTTCGTAGGCGATTCCGTCGATATGAAACGGCAATGGCCAGGGACCCGATTTCTCGATCTCTTCTTGAAGGATATTCAGCGCCGCTTCGATCTGTTCGGCGCGCTGGCTTTCGTTGATCTGAGCGGTTTCCCGCAGAGCATCCAGATCGATCAACGATACGTCTTCCAGGCCGGTAATGGATGGATCGATATCCGGCGGTAAAGCGATATCGATGAACAACTGGTTGGCAGGCCGTTCGCAAGAAGCGTTTTCGAGCATGGATCGGGTGATGATCCAATCGGGAGCTGCCGTGGCGCTGACAACCAGATCGGAGGAAGCGGCGACGGTTTCCAGTTCGTCGAATCCATATACTTGCCCTCCTGTCTGCCGGGATAGTTCCAGGCTGCGATCCAGGCTGCGATTGACAATGCGCAGCTCCCGGACTCCGGCGGCTCGTAGATATCGAGCCGTCAACGCACCCATTTTGCCCGCACCGACAATGGTGGCCACGACAGTCTTTAGAGTTCCAAAATGCCTCCGGGCGAAGTCCACAGCCAGAGCGCTGATCGATACGCGTCCCTTCCCCAGACCGGTTTCCCGCCGGATTCGTTTGGCCGCCTTAAAAACCTGGGGAAACAGGTTGTTAAAAACCTTCCCGGCCGTTCCCAAACCGATAGCGTGATGGTAAGCCTGCTTGACCTGCCCCAGAATCTGGGCATCTCCGATCACCATCGATTCCAAGGCCGAAGCCAGCCGGAAGAGATGCTCGACGGCCTGAGCATCTACCAGAACATCCAAACTTTCGCGAATGTTCTCCAGAGGCACACCGGAATGATGGGCAATTTCATGCACGATGGCATGCGCGGCGTCTTTAACCGAATCCACGACCGCGAAAAACTCCGTCCGGTTGCAGGTACAAAGCCCGGCAATTTCCGCAACCGGTGCAGCAGCGGATGTTTGCAGGAGAAACTGATTCAATTCCTCCTGTTCGAAAGAAAAATCGGGAAGATTCTTGAGAGAAAGGGTCTTATGATTCAGCGTAACGACAATGAAGTGTTGCATTGTATTGGCTGAATAGGACGTGGACATACCGTATTTTCCTGACCCGTTTCGGTTTATCAATTTCCCCTATACGGTCAAACACCGGGGGAAATCGATTGGGTAGCAATTTTCATTCTATCTTATTGTATTGGTTTTTCCGAGAAACAGGAGGGAACAAAAGCCTTGAAATGAAATGAGTTATCTATGATTTTGTACTAAATAAATATTTCTGTTGATCATCTTCTTTAAAGCATGTTTACCGCGGCAACATGGGGCAGGAGTGCGGCATTTTTGCGTGATTCGAACGATATTTAGAAAGTATGGCCACGTGCTTTTGCATATCCCGGCGGCTTCTTGTTCTCGGAGAATATCGCCTTAAACCAGCGCGTGCTCTGTTCGGCGGATGATCTCGTTCTGCAAGTCTTCCCCCAGATCGATAAAGTAATCGCTATATCCCGCCACCCGCACGATCAAATCCCTGTATTGTTCGGGATTTTCCTGAGCTTTTCGCAGGGTGTCGGCGGTCACTACATTAAACTGGATATGATGCCCATCCATACGGAAATACGTCCGCACCAGCTGAGCCACTTTGTCGATACCGTTTTCATCCTGCATCAGGTGGGGAGTGAATTTCTGATTTAACAATGTGCCCCCGGTTCGAAGGTGATCGATTCGTGCGGCGGATTTGATCACCGATGTGGGGCCATTACGATCCGCACCCTGAACGGGTGAAATTCCTTCGGAAAGGGGTTGGCTGGCCTTCCGGCCATCGGGAAGCGCACCGGTCACACGGCCGAAGTAGACATGAACGGTTGTGGGGAGCAGATTGATTCGGTGGCTTCCACCGCGCGTGTTGGGACGACCATCGATCGCCCGGAAATAGGCTTCGAAAATTTGAGTCAGCGCCGAATCGGCGTACTCGTCGTCGTTGCCGTATTTGGGAGTTTCATCGAGTAGTTGCTTTCGCAATGCGTCGCATCCATTAAAATCGGTTTTCAAAGCTTCCAACAATTCCTCCATACCGATGCGCTTCCGGTCGAAGACATTGTAACGGATCGAGGCGAGGCAATCCGTCGCGGTTCCCAGCCCGACGCCTTGAATGTAACTGGTGTTATAACGCGCCCCGCCGCTGTGATAATCCCTTCCGTTGGCAATGCAATCGTCGATCAACAAAGAGAGGAAGGGAACTGGCATGTACTTAGCGTACAATTTCTCGATGATGTTGTTCCCCCGGATTTTGATATCGATAAAGTACCGCAGTTGTTTCTCGAAAGCGGTGAAAAACTCCTCGTACGTCTGGAACGATGTCGGATCGCCGGTCTGAAGGCCGATGGTTTTTCCGGTGCGGGGATCGAGGCCGTTGTGAAGCGTGAGTTCGATGATTTTGGGGATATTGAAATACCCGGTCAGAATGTAAGCCTCTTTTCCAAATGCGCCGCTTTCGACGCAACCGCTGGCCCCGCCGCATCGCGCGTCTTCGATCCGTTTTCCCTGCCGCACCAGTTCCTGAACGATGGAATCCGTATTGAAGATAGAGGGCTGTCCGAATCCGGTCTTCACGATATGGAGGGCGCGTTTGAGAAACCGGTCGGGATTCTTTTTACTCAGTTGGATCATGGAACTGGGCTGAAGCAACCGCATCTCTTCGATAACGTCCAGAATCAGGAAGGTCAATTCGTTAACCGCATCGCCTCCATCCTTCTTCACGCCGCCCAGGTTAATCAGAGCAAAATCGGTATAGGTTCCGCTCTCTTCGGCGGTCACTCCCACTTTAGGCGGAGCGGGGTGATTGTTGAATTTGATCCAGAACGCCTGCAACAGTTCTCGCGCCCGTTCTTCGGTCAAGCGGCCTTCCTCCCGTTCCTTTTTATAAAAGGGGTAAAGATGCTGATCCAGGCGGCCGGGATTGAACGAATCCCAAGGATTGAGCTCCGTAATCACTCCCACATGCACGAACCAGTAATATTGCAGGGCTTCCCAGAATGTCTCCGGCTTATGAGCGGGAACCCGGCGGCAAATCCGGGCCATCTCTTCCAACTCACGGCGGCGTTCGGAATCGGTTTCCCGTTCGGCCAATGACTGAAGCTCTTGCGCGTGACGTTCGGCGAAGAGAATCAGCGCATCCGCCGCAATCTCCATCGCCTCCAATTCCTCTTTTTTATCGAGGGCGTCGGGATCGGCAAAAAAGTCCAGATTCTGGAGAGCCTGCAGGATTTCTTCTTTCAAATCCAGAAATCCTTTTTGATAGATTTTCTCTCCCAATACCGTATGCCCCGGCGTGCGCTGTTCCTGAAATTCGGTAAACACGCCCGCCTCGTATGCCGATATCCATTCCGGCGACATTGCGGCAAAGATGCGCTCCCGCATGGATTTCCCACGCCAGAATGGAATGATGATATCTTCATACAGTTTATGGGTTTCCGAACTGACCCGGTAAGGAATCTTGCTCCGCGAGTCGAGGATATCTAAATCCTGAAGGCTATGGATACAGATTTCGGGATAGGAGGGAGTGGCTTTGGGCGCGGGGCCGCGTTCGCCTACAATGAGTTCGCCATCCTGAATGGAGATGGTTTTATTCGCCAGGATATGGTGAAAAGCCAGGGCGCGTTGAATCGCAATGGATGCATGGTTCATGGCGCCGTTGCGATAGAACTCGGTGAGTAACCGGGCGCGTTCCGCGGATATCGTGGGGATGGCCTTCAGGCTCCGTTCGCGTAGCGCTTGAATCCTTTCATTCATGACGACCCTCCAATATGAACCGGCAATCCGGACTTTTCCAATTGTATTCTAACGGTTTCGATCTGCTGAGGAGAAGGCGGCCGAAGATCGCTTAATCGATTGTCCATATTCAGTCGGCGGTATTTTTCCCCGGCGGTTTGATGGTAGGGCAGTATGTGAATGGCTTCGATGGAAGGAATTGACGCCGCCAGATCGGTGATTTTCACAAGGTTTTCCGGCGCATCGGTGATCCCTGGAATCAGCGGAAAGCGGATGATGATTTTCTTTCCACATTCTGCCAGAATTCTCAAATTAGCCAGAATCGGTTCGTTGGAAACTCCGGTATATTTCTCATGAGCAGAATCGTCCATGAGTTTGAGATCGTAAAGAAAAAGATCGACGTCTTCCATAATCGACGCCAGGATTTCGGGCGGCGCATACCCCGTAGTATCCAACGCGGTGTGAATCTCTCGTTGACGGCATGCCTGCAAAACCGGTTTCAGAAATAAATGCTGAAGAAGCGGTTCCCCGCCTGAAAACGTAACTCCACCGCCCGATTCGTCGAAAAAGAGAATTTCCTTTTCGATTTCCCGGATCGCCTCCGTAACCGTCATCGTGCGGTGCGCCTTAAATGGATTTCCCTTTTCGTTGGGGTGAGAGACGATGCGCATGCCTTCGGGATTATGGCACCACCAACATCGAAGAGGACACCCCTGGAAAAAAATCGTGATTCGAATCCCGGGTCCATCGTGGATCGCATACCGCTGAATGTTGAAAATGTAACCGATTGGAGAGTTGGCTTCGTTCATGCCGCACACCATGCTATTGAATACTGTAGCCATTCTTCTTCGCGATTCCAATCCAAAGAAAATAATGATTTTATGATTCATTCCAACCAGGAGGTTGTATCAAGGAGTAATCCAGGCGGTTACAATTTTCTGGTTTGTAACTCAATATTAAATAAACACTTATCTTCCTACTGACTTACTATCCCACCAATTATGCAATATAATTATGCTATTGTGTAATATAATGTTACTCCATGCTGCGTTGGTATAAATTTTATGAACTTTTTTTCGATTGGCATCCATTCTGCGTATAAAATAAGAACCATATTGTTATTATGGGTTGTTTATCTGTGATCATCACGCAAGGAAAAAAGGGGAGGTCACTATGACACACAAACCAACAACTGCTTATGTTTTGGTAATGGCGGTCGCCGTATTGGGATGGGTAGCCGCACCAGTGAGCGCTCAGACAGACGCTCAATTGCTGCGGGAAATGCAGGAGCAGATCAAGGCCTTGCAGCAGCGGGTCACGGAGTTGGAAACGAATAACTCGCAGTTACAGAATCGGTTGCAGCAGCAGGAACAGAGTGTGGAGACGCAGGCACAGAAAGTAGAGAAAATTGAGAAAAGCACCGATCTCAGCGGGAAACCGGCGGTTCGCAGTTCGATGGGCGTCGATCTATACGGGTATTTAAAATTCGACGCTTCGTACGATACGGCGCGGATCAATACCGGTAACTTTGCCCGCTGGGTTGAATCGGACGCCACGGCCAAGAATGACGACCAATTCACCGCCACGGCCAATCAAACCCGCTTCGGTCTGAATTTCACCGGCCCCGATATGGGAACCGCCAAGACCAGCGGGAAGGTGGAAGTCGATTTCTATGGCGGCGGCGATGAGAACAAGGCCACCTTCATGATGCGCCACGCCTATGCCAAAATCGATTGGCCGGATTGGGATTTCAGCCTGTTGGCCGGTCAAACGTGGGATGTCAACGCTCCGCTCATGCCGTCCACGGTCAATTACTCCGTAGGATGGTGGAGTGGCGATATCGGTTATCGCCGTCCGCAATTTCGTCTCACCAAAGGATTCGATCTGACAGAAGATACCCATCTGATGTTAGAAGGTGCAGTGGCTCGCACCATTGGAGATGGAGTTTTCGGATTGAACAGAACGATCACCGGCGAGGATTCGGGATTCCCGACTCTGCAAGGCCGCATGTCTCTGGCATTTCCGATGTTGACCGAAAAACCGACCGTCCTGGGACTTTCGGGACACTACGGCCAGGAAGAAGTCGATATGAATCGGCTGGATTTAAGCCGCGATTTCGATACCTGGTCGGCCGTTTTGGATTGGACAGTTCCCCTGACCGAAAAAGTGCAGTTGACCGGTGAAGCATTCATAGGCGAAAATCTGGACGCCTATTTAGGCGGTATCGGTCAAGGAATTCATGGTTTCGATCTGGACGGCAATCCCGCCAATGGGGCGGAATTCCCCCTCGATGGCATTCGATCCAAAGGCGGATGGGGCGCGTTGGCGCTTGGCCCTTGGGGCAATTTCACTTATAACGTGGGCGCCGCCCTCGACGATCCCGATGACAAGGATTTGAACGCCGGACAACGCGATCAGGATCTGACAGTGTTCGGTAACGTCTTCTGGAAACTCAACGAAGCGATCCTGACCGGATTCGAAGTATCGTATCTGGATACGGAGTACAAAGGACAGAGCGATGGAGACAGCATGCGCTTCCAGGCAGCCTTGATTTACAGGTTCTAATTGACGCTCACAACTCGATTACCCGCATCGAATTTCTCCTCCAATAATCGCAGAATGGGGTTTGGGAAACGGCGACTTCCCAAACCCCGTTTTTTTTGATCGGGTGAAATGGATTTCTCAGGAACGATCCGATCCGGTGCGGTTCAGCAGGTACTGGGTAAGAAGCCGGACGCCCGCCCCGGTCGCTCCATTGTCGAAGAGGCCGGTTTCCTTGGCCGGTTTGGCGGTTCCGGCGATATCCAGGTGCGCCCATTGGAGCGCGTCCGATTCGCATTGCGCGAACTGGCGAAGAAATTCTCCCCCGGCCAATGTCCCCGCGCATTTGGGTTCCCCGGTGTTTCGAATGTCGGCAACCTTGCTTTTAACGTGTTCTTTCAACTCGGGATAAATGGGAAGTTCCCACGCCCGGTCGTCGGTATCCTGCGCTGCCTGAAGCAACGCATCCGCCAAAATCTTATGAGAGGCCATCAGCCCCGTGTATTCATACCCCAGCGCAATAACCACCGCGCCGGTCAGCGTGGCGATATTAATGATGGATTCGGGTTTATAGTTCCGGGCCAGATAACTATTGGCGTCCGCTAACACCAACCGGCCTTCGGCGTCGGTATTGGCGATCTCGACGGTTTTTCCGCAATAACCGACGATAACATCGCCGGGTTTATACGATTTGGAACCGATGGCGTTTTCGGCAATGGCGCAGACAAAATAGACGTTGCAGGCGAGATTCAATCGAATGGCGTTGTGAAGGCAGCCGATGACCGCCGCCGTTCCACTCATATCCATGCGCATGGTTTCCATGGAACCGGTGGGCTTGAGGTTGAGTCCACCGGTATCGAAGGTGATCCCCTTGCCGATCAAAGCAGTGAATGGTTCGTTTTCCTTTCCACCCCGGTATGCGACAACGATCAGTTTCGGTTCTTTGGCGCTGCCTTGGTTAACAGCCAGGTGCAGATTCAATCCTTCCTCACGCAATTCTGTTTCATTCAACACCGTAATTGTGCAACGGGAATCAGAAGCAGCGATATCCCGTATGGTTTGCTCGATCTTTTCCGAATCGGCGTTGTCAGCGTTTTCGTTGGCCAGATCACGTGCCAGATTCACACCGTCATCAATCAAGGAGACCGTTTCTGCCAAAGCAGAATGCTCGCTGAGAAGGACGATCTCCCATGCTCCGTAATCGAGACTGTCTTCGGATGGCGTAATATATTTCCTCCATTGATAGAGGCCCAATTTCGCCCCATCGATGATGGC
>CAZFOX010000018.1:14893-16719 GCA_964520565.1 uncultured bacterium
GGGGAGTCAGCGGTTTGGTTTTCAAGGCGGATTTGGCAAGTACTCCCCATTTCCGCAGAGAAAAGGATTCGGATTTATCGCCTACCCCGGCGAGTATCGCCAGCTGATTGCCCTTCACCAGAGGAAGGATTTCCCCATCTTTTCCCTGAAAGAGTTTCGCGTCGGCGGCTTCCTGGGCCAGGTCCTGAAGTTCCTTAACAGGCAGTCCGATGGGTTTTCCCTGGACGCAGAATACGATCCATTGTGTGATATCGGCGGGTGGAGTCGAAAGCGCTGTAATCTTCATGGGATTCGATCCTTAAAAACGATAGGATTCTCAATGGTTTCACGTTTATGGCAGGCGTATTTTATCTTGTTCTGGGATGAGGGAATAGGAATCGATTCATAGATTCTATGAAGGCAATTCTGCGAGTTTATCTCTCAGAATACATTTGGAGCCTTGATAGAATATGCAAATACCTGAATTTCAAATATCTTTGGCTAAAATTCATCGGCCGAACGCCTGAAAAGCGAATGCGGAACCGAGTGGTTCCGCATTCACAAGCAGTTGGGAACGATATATGAGAGGTTGCTATAAGCGCAATGGATTCCAATCGAGAGGATATTTCCGATTCCGGTCTATTCCCGCGCGATTGAAATAGTACCGCTTTCCGTCTGAATCGTGATGGCCGCTCCGCCTCCATTCAATGTACCCTTCACACTTTTTTCCGTAACATCACCGCTGAAATCGGTCTTATCGAAATTGATTTCGCCTTCGTTACATCGAAGATCGAGTGTCGTTTTCGATTCGCCTGGTAATGTAACCGTCACTTCCCCATCTGTTGTTTTGAGCAGACAGGAATCGGTGGGAGGATTGGAATACGTAACTGTGATGTCGCCTTCCGCGGTCGCCGCCTCCACCTTTTTCTCGGCGTTTTCGATCGTGATACTCCCGCTTTCGTTAACGGCATGAATCGGTCCCGGGCAGTCGCTGGTTACAATTTCACCTTCGCTGGCAGTCACATCGATACTCCCATTTACATCCGTCAGTGTGATATCGCCAGTTCCCGTTTTGCCCCGGATCGTGCCGCCGCAGTGGGTTGCAACAATATCCCCATCGTTCGCCGATGCTTCCACAGTTTTCGCGATATCT
The DNA here is from genome assembly GCA_964520565.1 of uncultured bacterium. GTDB lineage: Bacteria > Hinthialibacterota > Hinthialibacteria > Hinthialibacterales > Hinthialibacteraceae > CAZFOX01. The sequence continues at coordinate 16,026 of CAZFOX010000018.1, forward strand.
GTCAAGGCGATGTCGCCGTCTTGTGTAGAAGCAAGAACAGCACCCTGGCATTGAGTGATGGAAATATCGCCGTCATGGGCTGTTGCTTCGGCGTTTTGCTGGATATCAGTCAAGACGATGTCGCCATCTTCGGTGGAAGCTAGAACAGAACCTTGGCTCTGTGTAATGACAATATCTCCATCCTGTGTTTTCGCTTCCCCATTTCCTTGGATTTCCGTCAAAACGATATCGCCATCCTGCGTGTCGGCGTGAACCACGCCTTGGCATTGCGTGACAACAATATCGCCGTCCTGGGATTTGGCTTCTGCATTTTGCTGAATTTCGGTTAAAACAATATCGCCGTCTTCCGTGGTAGCGATTACGGGACCGCGGCTGGTGTTTACAATGATATCGCCGTCCTGCGACGATAGCGCCAGCGAATTTTCAATCCCTTCCGCGATCACATCGCCGTCTTCGCTTTTCGCTTTCACGGCGAGCGAGGGAGGAAGGTATACGGTCAGATTTACGGAAATCGATACACCTTCCGGATTTCTCTCGGGCATTGCCGAATGGAAGAAAAATGTTTTTTCCTGGATACCCGTTAGTGCTTCCACTTCTTTCTTGATAGCCAGAATTTCTTCTTCGGAGATATCGGCGTTTCTCTTTGAAGACCGAATGATAATTTCAGATTCCGCGTCGATTTGAATAATCGACG
>CAZFOX010000019.1:0-15882 GCA_964520565.1 uncultured bacterium
TCCCGGTTTTCATGCATTTAGATTGGAACAATCTGGTAGATATAGAGTTCTAAAAGTTGGATTTCATAGCAGTGGGGTAGATTCTTCTTCAATTGATTATTTCGATTTTGCACAAATCTCGGATGGGCAACGCGTCCTAATTGTACTTTATTCGTTATTACTCGGTTTACGTGATTTGGGATTAACTCTATTTCTCGACGAACCGGAAAACTACGTCTCCCTGCCTGAAATACAACCGTGGCTTATGGAACTCAGCGATTTGTGCGGAATAGGGATACCACAAGCAGTTCTCATTAGCCATCACCCGGAGCTGATCGATTACCTCGGCGCAGAATGCGGAATATGGATAGAGCGAGATACCACAGGATTAGTACGAGTTAAAAAGATGCCAGAAAAGATCAGCGATAGTTTAAAATTGTCTGAACAAGTGGCGAGGGGATGGACGGAATGAGCGCGCGGCGTGTGAATGTCGTCATTCTCTGTGAAGATAAACAACAAGAATGTTTTATTCGGCGTTTTCTCGCAGAGATGGGATGGGATAAGAGAAATTTTCGGATCAATAAGAGTCCTAATGCAGGTGGTTCGGCAGAGCAATATGTGAGGAAAAATTTTCCGGTTGAACTTAAAATCTATCGAGATAGAAATAAACACACTGCTTCTTCCTTGATTGCCATGATCGATGCTGATTCAAAGGAATTTCAAGAACGAATGGATGAGTTTAAAGATGTATGTGTTTCGATGAAGATACCCTTCCGCAGCAATAAGGAAGCCGTAGCCATTGCGATTCCGAAACGAAATATAGAAACATGGATTCAATACTTGGAGGGTAAAGAGGTAAATGAATACGATACATATCCCAAATTGGATCGAGAAAGAAACTGTAAGGAAGCGGTTTTAAGACTGGTTGAACGGTGCAATTCACAAGGGCTTGAGGAAAATTCTCCTTCCACTTTAAGGAATGCGTGCAATGAATACAATTATAGAATAAAACCGCTTTTGAAACCGAAATAGTTATTTAACAGTACCTCATTCCGTAATTTCCATTTGTCCCATCCGTATAATTCCATAACCGATTCGCATAAACGCCTCATCGGAGATATCTCCATGCTTGTATTTCGCCTCCTTCCATTCTGTTCCTTATTGCTTCTCATGGCTTGCTCCAATCAACCCGAAATCTCGGCCACCAGCCGGTTTTTCTATATGGGCTTCACTCCATTCCCCTGGGATCTCTCCCTGGTGGCGTTTTTAACCACGAATCGCCAGATCGTCAGCTACGGCGATATCGTCTCCCATCATCTCGAACAGGGCGTCCCCTGGACGGAGGCATTGGATGGAGAGCCGTTTCACAGCAAGATGATGGAGGATTGGAACGGCCGGAAAAACATGGCGGCGGGCCGTAAGATATTCCTCTCGCTTAATGCTCTCAATGAAGGCCGCAACGGCATGGATGGCTATCGCGGCGAGAAAGAGGATATGCCGCTACCGGAAGCATTTCAAAACAAGGCTTTCAACGATCCTATCGTCAAGAAAGCCTATCTGAATTATTGCCTGCGCGCCGTCGAGCATTTTCATCCCGATTACCTGGCCATCGGAATCGAGGTAAACGAACTCTTCCACAACGCGCCGGATCGCTGGCCGGATTTTGTGGAACTTTATAAAGATACCTACACGGCATTGAAGAAAGAGCATCCCGATCTTCCGGTGTTTGCTACGGTGTCGCTGCACAATCTGACCAATCCCGGCTGGAACGATCGGGAGGAACAACAGAAAGAAATCCGTGCCTTGATCGATTCGATGGACATTGTCGGTATCAGCTACTATCCTTTCATGGCCGGACAATCGGAACGCCCGGTCGAAACCTTCGACTGGCTGCGGCAATTCACCGATAAGCCCATCGCCATCACCGAAACCGGCTATCCCGCCGAAGATATCCATCTGCCATCCCTGTCCATAACGATCCCGGGAACCCCTCTCCTCCAAAAAACCTATTTCGAAACCCTGCTGGAGCGGGCGAACCGGGATCGCTATACTTTCGTGATCGCTTTTCTCTTTCGCGATTACGACGCATTGTGGGATAAAATCAAGGAAACCTCTCCGGAAGCGTTTGTCGTATGGAAAGATTGCGGGATGTATGACGAGAATGGATATGCGCGGCCGGCTTTCGATCTGTGGGAAAAGTACTATGTACTAGAAAAGACGGATTCTCCGGGATGAAATACGATGTCATCGTAATCGGTGGCGGCGCGGCGGGACTCTTTTGCGCCGGGCAGGCCGGACAACGAGGCCGCTCCGTTCTGCTCCTCGAACATAACAACCGGGTGGGACGTAAAATCGCCGTCAGCGGCGGGGGACGATGCAACTTCACCAATATTCATAGCCGGCCCGATTGTTTTCTGTCCTCCAATCCCCGTTTCATCCTCTCTCCTTTATCTCGATTTACACCTCAGAATTTCATTCAATTGGCAGAGCGCCATAAAATACCCTATTACGAAAAGAAACCGGGACAGATTTTTTGCACAGACCGTTCCCATCAAATCGTGGATATGCTCCTGTCGGAATGCCGGACGGGGCGTGTGGAAATCCGGCTCGATTGCACCGTTCAGGAAATTCAAAAACCGCTGTCGTTTCGAATCCAAACCGATCGAGGATCCTACGAATGCGATTCTCTGGTGATCGCTACCGGCTTTCTATTCCCAAAATCGGCGCCTCGGATTTTGGATACCGGGTCGCTTCCCAATTCGGAATTGCAATGACCGAGATACGACCCGGCTTGGTTCCCCTGCTGTTTGACGATCGGGAACGAGAGCGTTGGAGTGGCCTACAGGGTATTTCATTCGAAGCCGCCGTCCAGTGCCGGAAAACCGAGTTCCAGGAACGGGTATTATTCACCCATCGGGGTTTGAGCGGCCCGGCAATTTTACAGATTTCCTCATATTGGAAAGAAGGCGAATCCCTGTTCGTGAATCTCCTGCCTTCTCTGGACGCTCAGAAACTGTTAGTCGAACGGAAACGGGATACCATACTTCTCAGTACCTGGTTGAGCGAGTATTTGCCAAAACGATTGGCGCAGGCCTGGTGCGAAAACTACATCGTTAATAAACCGGTCAAACAGTACTCTCCCCGAGAATTGGTGGATATCAGTAAATTGCTCCACCAGTGGCCGTTGACGATACAGAATACGGAAGGATACTCCAAGGCGGAAGTGACCGTCGGTGGTGTAGATACAAGAGAATTATCGAGTAAAACGATGGAATCGAAGAAGGTCTCCGGTTTGTACTTTATCGGTGAAGTGGTTGATGTAACCGGACATCTGGGCGGTCATAACTTTCAATGGGCCTGGTCGTCGGCGTATGCGGCGGGAATGGCGGTATAACCGGGATATTTGTCGGGGTATCAATAAAAGAAGTCATTTTGGTGTTTTCCAATTCAGAATACGAAATTTTAAAATATAATGATAGAACGTATGGGTTCTAAACAAGGATCTCCAGATGCAGGCAGGATACAGGTCGGTACGATAGGATAAGAACATGAAAACAATCCAAATCACCATTCCTTCTTCAAGCGGCAATATGGGCTGTGGATTCGATACGTTGGGCGTTGCCGTGAATCTGTATAATTACTTCGAGATAAAGCCAGCCTCTTCCAAAACCACGCTCGAAGTGATTGGCGGGATCGATCCTTCTCTTCAACCCTTGTGTCTTGAAATGGCAAAGGCAGCGGCAAAGCATTTCTTTGCGAAAAGCGGTTTATCCTCCAAGCATTTTACCTTGCGTGTCGATAACAAGATCCCCATCGCACGGGGATTGGCCAGCAGCGCCACTTTTCGTCTCGCGGTTCTGGAAGGATTAAATCAATTGTTGGGCGCAGAGGCGTCGGATCGGGAAATCGTTCAATGGGCGGCGGAACTGGAAGGTTGTACCGATAACGTAGCCGCTTGCTATTATGGAGGAGTATGTGCTTCCGGGATCGTTAATGACGAGTTATTTGTCTACCGCTTCAAGGTTCCTAAAAACATCGATTTTGTAGCCGTCTCTCCCAATGTGGAAGTCGAAACGGAAAAAGCGCGCAGTATTTTCGGACAAATGATTCCCCGCCAGGACGCTCTCTTCAACCTGAGCCGGGGGATTTTACTGATCGCGGCAATCGCACAGGGAGACTTCGAAAAAATCGGCGACCTTCTCGACGATCGCCTGCACCAACCTCAACGGCGCGTTAGTATCCCCGGTTTGAAACCCTTTTTCGATGTCGTTGAGGCTGCCAAGGAAGAAGGAGCCCTTGGCGCTTATCTGAGTGGTTCTGGTTCCACCATGATGGCCGTGACTCTGAAAAATAAAGAAGCGGTGGCGAACGCCATGCAACAAGCCATCCAGGTGTACGGCATGGAATCGGAAGTGCGCTATCTCAAAGCGGATAACCAGGGAATAAAATTCTCAAAAGAATAATAGATACTGCCTGGAGCAGTACTGAATCCGATATTTTTATCGTTTCGATTTTAATACGATCCCACAGGTGGATTCCCTTCTCTTTTTTATTTTTCCCATTAATTCGATTGCGTTTTCACGAGCGACTCTCATTCCGGTTCCCATATGTCGGGATAGATAAAAAAATATCCGAATTGTTAGAGAACGGTTTACTTTTATTCGGTCATATAGGATCATAACACCAATTCACATCATCTTAACCCAAGGAGGTTGTTTTATGAAAAAGGTTTCTTTATGGACAGTGTCTGTGTTTTTCATGGCGTTACTCTTGTCTCATTCCGCTCTTGCATTGGACAAATGGAACATCAGTTGGACGGATTCCACCAAAAATCCTCTTGAACTCAGCGGTGCTGGCGATCGTTCTTATATGCCCTACGTTCTCTATAATGAACAGTGGCCGGAACAATCCCGGTATCGCATCTGGTTCGATTATGCCAGCATCGCCGGGATTGCGTATGCATACTCGGCAGATGGGATTACATGGTCGACACCGGTAAAAACTACAGGATTAAATACCACCGGAACAGAACCGGCGGGAAGACCGGTTCTTCTGTATAACACAGCCTGGAGCAAACCATTCCGGATTTACTATTACGGGAACCAGGGCGACGCATGGGAAGTACGTGTGGCGGAGAGTACCGATGGGATCGCATTTTCAAACGACCAAACCGCTATCATGGCGGGTGCATCCGAAATGGGAACCTACCCGGACGGCCATGCGGTGTTGTATATCCCCGGTCGCGCAGAGCCATTCTTGATGTATTATAAATCCACCAATAATTACATCATGCTCGCCACATCGATCGATGGTTATGAGTTCCTCGATTTAATTCCGATTGAAAATTCTGAAGGCATGCACCCAACCTGCGCCATCTCCCTGGGGCAAAACGATTACCGCATGTGGGCCTTCCGCGATAATACCGCTATTCAGTATCTGGTCTCTTCCGATGCTATCCATTGGGAACTCTACGAAGATCCCGTCAATGGCGTGGGAAGTTTAGGCGCATCGGGTGCATGGAACGATCAGCGAAACTATTACGCGTCCGTTGTTTATGTGGGCGGCGGTAAATTTAAACTATATCGCGGCGGTCGTAACAACACCAGCGCCCTTTATCGAACGGGTGTGGCAGACGGATTCGATCCCCAACTGGCTGCGATCAAAGGCGGCGAGTGGGATGGATTCAGCCCCTTGGATGACTATCAGGCCGAACAATGGGAAACGTATACTTCCAACGCAAATACGAATGTACTCATTACCCAAAATAACGATGGAACGGTAACCATCAAGGATAACAATGAAAGCGGCAATTTTTATATGGTACGCGACGTTTCCTGGCTGGTTCCCTTTACGGTAGAAGCGAATTTCCGCATTGACGAAGCAGGCGGCAACGATGCCAATGGCCCTCACGGCACTATTTCCTTGTTCATCACGGACGATCTAACTCCCGTTGGAGATAGTTGGCAGCCCAGTTTCGGATTGGATTGCTTCGGTGGCTGGAATATTAACGCCGATCCGGTGGCTGACTGGGATATGACGAAATTCACCACCATCACCATTGTCTGCCGCTATAATGAAGAAGCATTCGAAAAAGTACTGATTAATGGCGAAACGGCGGTTGCTGCGGAAGTAGGCGCTTACGATCTCTATTTGAATCGCGATTTCAGCAAACCGGCAGTAACCTTCCATGGAACCAATTTCGCCGGTTGGACGGACGCGGTAGATATGGACGGCCGTCTGGATATCGGTTGGCCTAATCCCAGCACGGGAACCATGACTGTGGATTGGGTGCGCTGGGGAAGCGGCATCATCCTCGATCCGAACGATCCAGGCACCGATGTCCATCAATGGGAGATTTATTGATTCGCTTTGGTATAAGCGAGTGGAATTGTGAATGATCGCCCGGCCTTGCTACTCCAGTAAGGCCGGTTTTTTTTATGGTTTTCAGGGAGTAGAAAAATCATTCTTGATCTAAAATCCTGCGCACCTTCTGCAATAGTGCATCGGGTGAGAAAGGTTTGTTCAAAAAATGAACGCCTTTTTCTATGATTCCATGGTGAACGATCGTGTCTTCCGTATATCCCGATATGTACAGGACTTTTACATCGGGTCTTTCTTGCTGAATCGCACAGACCAGATCGACTCCCCGCATTTGAGGAAGAATGACATCCACAATAAATAGATGGATGATTTGATTTTTCTTTTGATGGATTTTTAGGGCTTCCAAGGGAGAACTGGCCGTCAGGGTTGTATACCCATATTGGCTTAATGTTTGGGATATGAGTGTACGTACGATCTGATCGTCTTCCACGATTAATAGAGTCTCTGAACCGTGGAGTGATTCAGAGATCGTCTCTTTCTCAGCCAATTCCTGTTTGTATTCTCCGGATTGGGGAAAATAAATCTTAAAAGTGGTTCCCTTGTTTTTTTTCGCTATAAACAAAAATAAAACCCTGGCTTTGTTTCACAATACCGTATACCGTGGAAAGACCCAGACCTGTCCCCTTTCCCATTTCTTTGGTCGTGAAAAAAGGTTCGAATATCTTTTCCAGATTCTTTTTCTCGATCCCCACTCCGGTATCGGAAATGGAAAGCATTGCATAATCGCCCGGGGATATTTGGGCGTCGGCTTGCTGATAGGCTTGTTGAAAACGATGGTGCCGGGTTTCCAGAACAATCTTGCCTCCGGTTGGCATGGCGTCGCGGGCATTAATCGCCAGATTTAATATGATTTGTTCAATTTGAGTAGGATCCGCTTTTATATTGGACAAATTCGGGTCGAGTATGGTGATAAATTCAATATCTTCGCCGATTAAAGGACGTAGCATTTTTTCCATATTTTGAACGGTATCGTTGATATTGATAATCCGAACGTCGAAAATTTGCTTTCGGCTATACGCCAGCAATTGCCGGGTAAGTGATGCGGCGCGTTCCCCCGAATCCCTGATTTGTTTCGCGCTGTTCTGAAGGAATGAATCGTGTGGGTATTGCCTGAGAATGAATCCGCTGTAACCCAGAATTCCCGTCAGTAGATTATTAAAATCGTGTGCGATTCCTCCCGCCAATCGGCCGATGGCCTCCATTTTCTGAGATTGACGGAGTTTTTCCTCCAACTCGGATTTTTCTCTCTCGGCTCTCTTTCTTCGCGCTAAATTGAGAAACAATCCAACGATGATGGCGGTTTCCAGAATAAGGCAAACCAGTATCCCTAAAAAAAGATATTTGTGTGTAATGTAAAACGGTTCGATCTTATATTGAACGATGGATTCGGCCGGTAATAAAGATTCCCGGATACCGTATCGTTTCATTTGTTCGTAATTGAAATAGGGCACACTGGGCGATTGATGGGATATGGGAATGTCATTCGCTTGTTCTCCATGCAAAATGCGGCTCACCAATCGGGCAACCTGTTGACCATGCGCCGATCCCGATAATACATTTGCTCCGAGAATTCCTCGTCGTACGTTTCGGTTCCAATCGTTCATGCCGATCCAATCCATATAGATTGGAGAGTTGCACCGATATAGGTTATGCTGGTTCTCCTGATAGGGAATCCACAATTCCGGGGGGGTGTTGCCTAGTAAAACGATACATTTCGAAGGAATTCTCTTCAATTCATTGAGAAAATCGTCATGGGGTATATTGTGGTAAGTTTGAACCTTTCCTCCCCTTTCTTTGATGGCGATTTCAAAGAAACGAATGATCTCTTCATCGGGTGGAGCGAAATAAAAAATATAATAATCCTTTACGGCGGGATGCAACTGGAAAATGATTTCGTAGAATTTTTGATATTCGGGTGTTTCCACAATCCCGGTTATATTCGAAAAACGATCAAGCGGGTGAAATTCGAGAAAATTGACTCCACAAAAGACAACGGGAACATGGGGGAAAAACCGCTTGTAGTGGGATAAATAGAAAGTTAAGGCAAAGTCGTCGCAACACAAAACGACATCGAATGTTTGTGCCGCATATTTAAGACGGAACGATTCCACCAGATGTTCGTAATATTCATCCGAATGATCATGTTTGGCGTCCAGATAGTCATAGATTAATTCGATCGCCTGATCCTCTCCGAAAACCGATTGGATTCCCTTGATAATTTCATCTTCCCACGGATTTCCTTGATGGTAAGATAAAAGTACCCAAATTTTTTGAAAGGATTCCGGTTGGGAATAAGCGGAAGGCAATATACCCGAAGTGAGTAAAGCATAGAGAATTAGTCGTAAACAGGAGAAATGGGGTGAAATCTCAACTTGAGACGGTTTCTTCATAAGATCGCCGACGTCTTCTCTGTTGCCAATCCGGAAAATTCATGCAGAATTATATAAACTCAAGAGTGCGAAGTTCTCAAGCATTTGACATTTAAGTATAGTAAAAACAAATACTTGAGATGTTTCATGTGATATGGTTCAACGTTTGTGTAACTATCTGAATTATCAAGATTTACAAATTTATGTCAGTAGAACTTCGCACTCGTCAGATATAAAATATTGTAATTCATATCGGCGATAGAGAGAAGCGTCTTTTTAAAACTCGGTTGGAATCTGAATGGTTGGCGTTCGATAAATCTCTCCCATCAACACCTCCTTCATTCTTCATATACCGCCAAACCGAGTTGTTCCATCTTTCCGTGACGCCCATTGTACCAAAGCATCCACCGGTTTCCTTCCCGAATCACTGATGGCTTGTAGACGGCGTCGTGATCCCATTGACCGATTCCCGGACGAAGGATGGGATTCCCGGGATATCGCTCCCAGTTCGAAATCCCATCTTCTGAACGCGCTGTACCAATCTGCGCATGGTCGATGTCGCGGAATCCAATGTAAAACATCACATAACAATCCGCGATCCGGGAGACGTGGCAAGCCGTGACTTTATGCCGCTCCCAGGGTCTTTTAGGATCGGCTTGAAAAATGGGATTGGTCGCGTATTTTGTCCATTCCAAACCATCCGGGCTGGTGGCGTAACCGATTGCATCCGGCTCGTATTGTTCGCCGCCCGAATACCACATTTTAAACAATTTCTCTCCCTCATCCCAAATTACGTGCGGACACATAACCGCCACCTTCTCCCAAGGAACGTCGGGAGAAAGAACGGGCTTGTCGCTTTGCCGAATCCAACGAATGCCATCGGCGCTGGTGGCGTATCCGATCCAGGATTGTTCTTCCGTCTGCCCGGTATACCACATGTGATAAGTTCCATTTTTTTGCAATACTACTGGCCGGTTGAGATCGCTTTCCCACGGATTTTTATCATGGGGCGCAAGAACGATCTTCGGTTCGTTCCAGTGAATCCCATCCTGGCTCTCAACCAGCGCGATGCTTTTTTGAGGACGCCAGGAAAACCACATCCGGTACTTTTTATTTTCTTTAAGCACCGATACATCGAAACAGGTTCCCAGATCGCCGCCGAGAACGGGATTGGCGGCACATTTTTTCCATCCCATGCTGGTCTCGGGCAAGACGGGTTCGATGATGAGGCGCGTATCCAGAGATTCCGACTGTCCGGCCGGAACGCCATCGACAAAGACTCTCAGCCCTTTTCCTTGATGGTATCGCTCGCCAGTTTTGTCATACAAAATTGTGATGCTGTGATTGTGATAGGGGATTCCATCCAAACAGAAATAATCCCATGTATCGTTTGGTAGGAGGGGATGCACTTCGAGCCGGTCGCCGGCGCAGGGACGCAGACCCACCAGACCTGAGATAATCAAATCGCAGAATCCCGAATGATTGTAATCTACACTGCGCGGCTTATCGACGATCCATTCGCCGGTCAATCCGTTCAGGTTTTCCGCAATCCAGGGTTTCCCCTTCTTGTATTGCGATTTAGCGTAGTTGGTTAATAAGAGCAGATAGTCTTTGGATGTGATTGTCGTCTGGTCGTAATGATTGAGCAGGTTTGCCATTGCCACTAAGGTTTGAGTGGTAGCATAAGGCCAGGAGGGGCCGTTCCACAAGCAATCATGGTCGTTATGAAACATGAAGCGGGGATGCCGCCGCTCCGCCGTGAGAGGGCCGAAGGGAGCGTAAAAACCATGGGGATCCATGACCTGTTTCCAGGCTGTTTCGTAGCCGGAATCGGGTAGGTTGAAATACCAGGGAACCAATCCAAGTTCTTCGCGAACGTCCACCAGTTCCGACGTAGCATCCCGCGGCAGCGTCTTGAAAAACTGAACTTTGGAATCCCACAATTTAGATTGAACCAGTTTCTTGAGGTTGGCGGCCTTTTGCCGGTAATCGGAGGCGATATCGCTTTTTCCCGCCAGTTCGGCCAGATTTGCGATGGCCATTGCATCCCCGTATTGATAGGAATTGATCGTTGGGCGATATCCGCTGCCTCCGATGGAAACTTCCATCCCATCTTCGCCGTCATTCTGCCAGAAAAGACCGTTTTCGCCTTGCCGGGAGGCTTCCCAACCCCGGTAGTTTTCAATCAAATCGGGCAGAAGATCGATCGCCCAATCCTTGTTGTGATTAACCTGATAACGCGCCCAGACGGCATCCGCCGCCCAGAAACTATAAAGGCGCGGGTTTCCCCCCTTACGAAACCAGAAGATTCCATACTCGTCCAGATATCGTTGTTCCTTGATCCAGCGGCCTTCATAGAAATGATGCCCGGCGGCGCAGGAAATGGAATTGTACTTACCTGCCCAGGGAACATCCGGCATAAATTCGGTGATAATATAGCCATCCGGCGTCTCTTTGATGTGTTTTTTATATACGCGCCAGCGGAAATAGTAGATTTCCTGAAGAGAGGATTCCGGGCATTCGAAGAGTGGAACGTTATGGGTAATCCATTCCGCGTCCTCTCCCAATTCAGCGGCAAAATCGTCGGGATTGAGAACGCTGTATTCCTGAACGGAATAACTGGTGGAAGCCAATCCCATCAATCCCCCTAAAATAAAAAACATCGATGAAATGGCCGTGATGGTGGATTTCATGTTCGACATCCTCGCATTGTCCCATTCGATTTCAAAAAGAGATGAATACCTTCGCCGAAGTTCTGTCCGTGCTTGTCCCTTGCCGTTCGATTCTACTCATCCATATTGAAAAGCGATTCGTTGCTGGTTCCGTATTTTTTACGCCGCCTCCGGGACGATTCATCGCGCTTGGTTTTCTTGAAATAGAAATGTTCGCCCAGGTAGGTTTCGCGGACGATGGGATCGTTGATCAGTTGAGCGGCGCTCCCCTGGGTCAGGATAACGCCCTGGTGCATGATGTAGGCACGGTCGGTAACCTCCAGCGTTTCACGGACGCTGTGATCAGTGATCAAAACGCCGATACGCCGTTTTTTCATCTGCAGTATGATTTCCTGTAATTCATTGACGGCAATAGGATCGACGCCCGAAAACGGTTCGTCGAGTAGCAGGATACGCGGCCGGGCGGCGAGGGCGCGGCATATTTCCAGGCGGCGTTTTTCTCCTCCCGAAAGGTTTTCCGCTTTTTGCCCGATCAGGTGAGAGAGTTCGGATTCTTCAAGCAGGTTTTGGCAGGTCTGTTGCCGGTCGGCGGCAGACATGGGCATATTCTCCAGCACCACCATGACGTTCTGTTCAACGGTCAACCGCCGGAAAATGGAGGGTTCCTGCGACAGATAACCGATACCCATCCGGGCGCGGCGGGAAAGCGGGCGATGGGTGATATCGATGCCGTCCAGTTCGATGCTACCCTCGTCGGGACGGATAATGCCCATGATCATGCCGAATGTTGTGGTCTTCCCCGCACCGTTGGGTCCCAGCAACCCCACGATTTCGCTGCTGGCGACCGTCACGCTGACGTTATCGACAACGGTCTTGGAACCGTATTGCTTTTTCAAGTGGATGGATTTCAGAACCGCCATAATGGAATCTCTGCCATGCCTCACTTGCTGGGAGAATATTTATACGCCACCAGTCCCATATAGGGAGCGAAATTGGGCGTCAGGGCAGCCAGAATTTTGTTTTTCCGGCTCATGGCATGCGCCCGGTTTTTAATCGCGCATCCCTTTTCGCGCAGATACCGCGCCAAATCCTGCGGATTGGCTAAATAGACACTGTCCGAATCTCCACCGATACGCCGCTCCGAAAGATCCGGTTCGCGATATTGAAACGAGGGCTGCCCCGTGATTTTTTTCCGCAGGGACATCGTCAGATTGAACGCCAGCCAACGAAACGCCTGCGGCAGGTTCTCGGCGAATACCGGCCTTCCCTCTCGTCCCATCAACAAGCGTAACAGATCGAAGGCGGGTAAATAGGGGGAAAGCAGGTTGGGAGAATGAAACAGGATATGCCCTCCGACTTGAAGCACTCGTAAAATTTCATCGAGAAGCCGGGGAATATCGGGGACGTGTTCGATGAATTCAAAAGCCACCACGGCGTCAAATACCCGATCGGGGAATGGCAACTGGAGGGCGTTCCCTGCGATTAGGTTGGTCTGAGGGTTTTCCTGTTTTTCCACCGATAAAAAAAGCGGAGAAAGGTCAATTCCGCAGGCGCGGTATCCGTTTTCGTTCAATAAGCGGGTTGAAAGACCTGTCCCGCAACCCAGATCGAGGATTTGCGCATTGTGTTCCACATACCGTTTTACGAGAATCAGAAACGGTTCCAGAAAGGAACGGCCGTGGGTTTTCAGATCGTCCCGGTAGCGGATGCTGGTCTGATAATACTGAGTCAGGCGTTCGTCGACAGACGCCTCCAAGCGACGATTCATAAACCCTCCGCCGGGGGTAATTCTCTTATGCTTTGACAATGCGATCCCGATTGTTTTTCACATTGCGGGTGGCGTTGCGGGTGTCCACAACCAATTTGGCGCGGTCGGTTACCCATTGATAATCGATATTGGAATGATCGGTCAGGATGAAAACTGCATCGTGGTTTTTAACGGTCTCTTCACTGAGTTCAATCGAGGATAATCCCAGATCGCCGCGGCGGGTTTTGGGATATTTGGGGATGTAAGGATCGTGATAACTGACGTTCATTCCCCAATCCCGCATCAACTCCACCACTTTCAGCGCGGGAGATTCTCGCACATCGTCGACATTGGGTTTATAAGCGACGCCCAGGACGAGAATCTTCGCTCCCTTAATGGGGACTCCCCGTTCGGACAGGGTTTCGACCAGCTTGAGCACCACATAGCGGGGCATACCGGTATTGATCTCTCCGGCCAATTCAATGAACCGGGTGGAAAACTCGACCTCGCGGGCTTTCCAGGTCAGGTAGAATGGATCGATGGGGATGCAATGCCCACCTAGGCCGGGGCCAGGATAGAACGGATTGTATCCGAAGGGTTTGGTCGAAGCGGCGTCGATCACTTCCCAAATATCGAAACCCATGCGATCGCCCAGCATCTTGAGTTCGTTAACCAGGGCTATATTGACTGCCCGGTAGATATTCTCCAGCAGTTTGGTCATTTCGGCGGCACGGGTGGACGAGACGGGAACGACCCGGTCGAATAACTGCGAGTATAGGGCGATGCCTACCTGGCTGCAATCGGGCGTGCAACCGCCGAAAACCTTGGGGATGGTGCGCGTGGTGAAATCCTTGCGGCCGGGGTCTTCTCGTTCCGGCGAATAGGCCAAGAAAATATCCTTTCCGACTTTCATTCCCGTTTTTTCCAGACGGGTACAGATTCGTTCATCCGTCGTGCCGGGGTAGGTGGTGCTTTCCAGGACGATCAACTGGCCGGCGCGCAGATTTTGGGCGATAGCTTCCGCGGTTTCGTCGACGGCGGTCAGATCGGGTTCGCGGTAGTCGTTGAGCGGTGTGGGAACGCAAATGATTATGGCGTCCACTTCTGTTAAGCGTGAATAATCGGTGGTTGCTTCAAATAGTCCCCCGGAACGTAACGCCTGGATCTTTTCGGAAGGAATATGATGAATGTACGAACGTCCCTGTTGCAATTGCTCGACTTTTCTGGAGTCGATATCGAAACCGATGGTTTTGAAACCGGAACGCGTCGTTTCCAATACAATCGGTAAACCGACGTAACCCAAGCCAACGACTCCCAATACGGCTTTTTTGTTTTGAAAACGGTCGATTAATTGCTCTTTCATAGTAAGGGACGATCTCGAATAGGATGTTTGGGCTTGAAAGCAAAAGAGTTACTACTGCCGCGCTTTCTCCCGTTCAATCTTGTGATAATATTAGGAAATAATCATGGTCGTAGGCCAGCCTTTCGTCAAGATGACCGTTGTTGAAAGTATCCATTCGCGATTCCTTTCCCTTCCTTGATTGATAGCGCAACGAGAAAGAAGCGGGTGCGTCGATAAAACGGGACTGATGGGATTCGGAGATCATTCTAGAAAGAACATGAAACAGACGCATGGCTAAAAAGAACGCCGCCACTTCGGAAGGAATCAAAATCGCCGCCACCAATCGCAAGGCACGGTTTCTATATCATATTCTTGAAACGTTCCAGGCGGGAATTGTTCTACGAGGAACAGAGGTGAAATCGATTCGCCAGGGCAGTGTGAATCTGGGCGACAGTTACGCCAGCATCAAAAACGGCGAACTCTATCTCTGCGATTGCCACATCAGCCCCTATTCGCATGGGAATTACGCCAATCACGATCCCCTGCGTCCGAGAAAACTGCTCATGCACAAGCGGGAAATCGTTCGCCTGTTTGGAAAAGTTCAGATCAAGGGATTTACCTTGATCCCATTGAAAATGTATTTTGTTAACGGTCGGGTGAAGGTGGATATCGCGCTGGCGAAGGGTAAAAAATTGTTTGATAAACGCGAAGATATCAAAAAGCGCGATATCGAACGCGAGATGAGGGGCGAGTAACGGCCCAAGTTCCGGCTTATGAATCCATCGGATCGAATCCTTCCGGTTTTGGCATCCTATCCGGGTTGGTTGTACCTCCAGTGTGTCGCACGAACCAACCGGTTTGTTGTGGAAGGCCCGCATTATCATACGCTGATTAAAGAAAATAAAGGAACCTTCATTTTTGCTCTCTGGCACAGCCGCGTTACATTGCCCATCTATCATTTCCGCCATCGGAATCTGGCGGTGATCGTCAGCCGCAGCAAGGATGGCGAATTCATCGCCCAGATCATGAAACGGTTCGGGATGCATGCCACGCGCGGCTCCGCCTCCCAGCACGGTTCGGAAGGATTGCTCGGGCTGGTGCATTGGCTCCGGAACCGCGGCAGCGCTGTAGTGACTCCCGACGGACCCCGTGGACCGCGGGAAATCGTCCAGCCGGGGATCGTGCAATTGGCGCGCCTATCGGGGATTCCCATCATACCCATCTGTTTCTCCAGCACGCGCCATTACCGGTTCTCCAGCTGGGATCGATTCATGCTTCCTCTGCCATTTGGAACGATCTACATGATGACCGGCGAACCGATTGTAGTTCCTCGTAAACTCGATCCCGCGGAATTCGAGGAAATGCGATTGCGGATCGAACGGGCGATGAAGG
>CAZFOX010000019.1:15892-16642 GCA_964520565.1 uncultured bacterium
GATCAAAAAACCGGAACGCCGCTTTTGGAATCGGTTTCGCCGAGCAATTCCCTATAAACGGCTTCAATCCGATCCATCGTCGTATCGAAGCGAAACAGGCGGGCAACTCTCTCGCGAGCGCCTTTGGATAATCGGTCGCGAAGGACGCGATTCCCCACAATCTTCTGGATGGACTTCGCCAATGCCTGGCTATCGCCGGGTGGCACGACGAATCCCGATTCGCCGTCCTGATTAACGATGCGCATTCCCGTGGGCAGATCGGTGGAAATCACCGGGCATCCCTGCTGCATGGCTTCTAGAAGCACGTAACCAAAAGCTTCGTTGCGGGAAATAGAAGGCAGAACCGTTACATCGGCTGCTCGATAGAGCGCGTATTTTTCTTCATCGGAGACAGAACCCAGGAATTGGATTCTGGAATCGGCCCCAATCTGGCATGCCTGTGCGTTCAGTTGTTGTTTCAACGGGCCCTCACCGGCGATTAGAAGAGTGGCTTTCAGCGTTCTCATGGCCTCGATCAGGTAGGGTAAACCTTTATATCCCACCAGTCGTCCGAGAAACAAAACAATAGGATTTGGATACTGTTGTTTGAGTTTAAGAGTTCGCCGCGCAGTACGCGATTCAATTTCTGGTGGCATGGGAGGAACCGCCAGGGGGATAATCGTACAGCGATCGTGAAAGGCGTGGAGATCGGACGAATTGTCCAGCAAGGGCTGAGAAGTGGGAATAATGCGGTTACAACGCCTTAGAAAC
>CAZFOX010000020.1:0-16339 GCA_964520565.1 uncultured bacterium
CGATCCCCTGCTGGAGATTCCAGGACATATCCGCTTGAGGATCGTTGCCCGTAATGGCGTGTCCCCAAAACCAGACACCCGCGCATCCGTAGGTATATCCGCAAGCGCCGGATAGAAGCGTCCAGTACCCGCAGCTTCGCGGGAGACGGGGTAACTGTTTTTGATTGAATTCGCTGTCGTACCGGGCTTCCAAATTGACGATGGGTTTCCAGGGAGTCCGCCGATACAGGTCGAGCGTCCATTCGACGGCATTCCGAGCCGCCGTATCCGGACTGATGGGATTCGATCCCCATCCCGCTCCGCTTTGCAAACCGCAAAAATCCAGATAGGGCTTATCGTAATAATTCCGCGCCGCCGGAAGATCGGTTCCGGGATGTTGGGTAATCAAGGGAAGAGAAGCCGTCTCGCGCACGGCTTCGCCCACGGCGTCACCCAGCTCCATGTAAACGCTGTCGAAACTGGGTGAAAACAGAACGAAATTACCCATCAGCCGGGCTGTGAGATTCCGCGCGAAAATCACGGCATCCTGTTTTTCCGGATAGCGGTCAACCGGTTCCATTAATCCCACAACCGTTACGGCGATTCCCCGGTCGTTGGCATACTGCACCATATTCTCGTAATCCTGCCAATACGCCGGATTCCAGTGAGGGACACCTTTTTCGAGAAATGGAGCGTGTCCGTTGCGGTTTTTGTTGCTTCCGGTCCACGATCCCGTGGAACAAAATATCTGGATCATTGTGAAGTTTTTCGCCTGGCGGTCGTTTACATACGATTCCCATTCCGCCCGGGTTGCATGCATGGGAGCGGCCCAGGCCGTATCGCCGATCCACAGGAAGGGAGTTCCATCTCCATATTCCAGATATCGGCGATTGGCGCTGACTTTCAAGTATCCTTTTTGATAAAGGGGATTCGAGCCCGTGTATGAACAAACCCGAACGGTTCCCCGTTGGTTCTGCAGTCCCGTATTGGCTGGATCCGAACAGCCCGTGTGCCACTCCCATTGTCCCTCCGTGGGAAACAGGGTACGGATTTTGAATGTATCGCCGCCATCCCAAAAACCGTGTCCCCGAATCATCGCTCCATCGGGGCCCGAATACGTTACGGACAAGACAACATCCTGGCAGGGATTCTCATACGATTTGGCGCTGGTGAGTGTTTGTTCCCAGCGGTTCCACACGGGTGTTGGATGGGAGGACGGGTTTGCGGTTTTCCCAGTCGCCGTGAATGCAATGAGCGCCAATACAGCGATCCGATTGAACGTGAATCTGCCATGCATAGTCAAACCTCCGTGTGCCGATCGAGCGATATATATCCATGCGTTCGTATTTCCATTTCGAAAAAACCGGGAAGGAGTGGCTTTCTCGAAGATCGAGTCCGTACGGGAAAACACAATCTTATGAGAACCGCTCTATTCCCACGGGAGAGTTTTTTCCCATATTTCGATGGGAACCACTCCATGCGCCGCATCGGTCACGCGTTGCATGCCGTAGGAGGGATCGAGGGTATTTTGCCGTGTGAGGAGGCGTTTGAATCGGCGTTCGGCGAGTTTGTGTCGAACGGTTTCCAGATTTCCATGGAATTTATCGATCTTTCCCTTTCGAAACGCTTTGGTGTCCAGGAGATGGATTTTTCTGTTTCGCAGGCGCAGGTGCAGGAGATCGCCGGTCTGCAAATAGAGAATCCCTCCCCGGTGAATTGCTTCGGGGGTGACGTGGCCGATCGCCGCGCCGTAACTGACGCCGGAATAACGGCCGTCGCTGATGAGGGACGCGATTTTTTTCAGGGCCGCGTTGTGGTTGATGTGGTGCATGGGAGTAAACATTTCCGGCATGCCGTACGCTTTCGGCCCCTGGCCGGCGATGACGACGGCGAGGCGCAGCGCGTTTTCTTCCACCACGTGCTGGAACACTTCTTTCTTTCCGGCGATTCCCTTGAGTTTGTTTTTGCGATCGCCCAGGTTGTGGCGATACAGTTGAGCCAGCGTATCGCGGTTGATGCCGGGCGCGTAATAGACCATATCCAGAATACGAACGTTCAACAGCTGATCGACCGCGAACTCTTCGCTTTCAAAATACAGCACCACGGCCACTTTTTCATCGAAATCGTCCAGTTGCTCATCGGGCATACCGCCGATCTTCACCACCGCGCTGTCGAAGAAGTTTCCTTTCAGAACATCCACGCCGCTCGAGGCGCGCCGCGGTTTCGAGAGCAATATGGGATTTTCTTTGACGCCGCTTGCCGATAAGCCTTTTTTCTTTCGCAGGCGTTCGCCCCACGTGCGTCCCTCCATGGTGGGAGCGTCTTCCTGAATGGGGATTCCGAGTTGCCGAAGTTCGTAGAGAACGGTTTCGGTGCCCCGGATCGAGCCTTCACTGCACTGTTGGGCGAGCGCAAACAGATCGCGTCCCTCCGTCAGGCTGTAATTCATCAAATCGGGGATCGGGACGCGGCGGCGGATCCGGTCGTAATCATCCAGGGTGAACCGGCAGCCGGAATAAATCATGGAGGAGACCAGATGCATGGTGAGATTGGTCGAGCCGCCCAGGGCGCTGTGGATTCGGATGGCGTTTTCGATGTTTTTCTGGACGATATTCGATACGCCGTAGCCGGGATCGTTGCAGACTTTCAACATAGCGCACACGGCAGTATCGATCTGTTCGAAGGAGGGAGGATCGGTCAGCAATTCGACGGCGGGATGCACCAGACCCAGCGAAGCGGTCATAAATCGGCTGCTGTTGCCGGTTCCGTTGAAGGCGCAGATGCCGCCTTTTTCATGACAGGTATGCACGGCCAGTTGTTTTTCCCATACCTTTTGTTTTTCGGGAGATAGGAGGCCGCGCTGAACCGCCCGGGCAAACACCCCCTGAAAAGCCTGATTGGTAGTGCATTGCAGGATATGGGCGCAGGTGTGAAGGATGTCCTGTTGAATATCCGTATTTCCCTGGCGGCCGATTTCTTCGGCCCATAGCAACAGTTCCTGACGGAGACCGGCAGGAATCGATCCCCCGCGCAGCACGTGAACGGGAGCGAAGGTGGCGAATACCGGCGCATCGCCGCGCAGACGCCGCGTGCGGTCTAGCGAAGCCAGCGCGTTGACGATGGCGCCGGGCGTCTTGTCGCATCCCTGGATTACGAACGCGCCGTGGTAGAGATGCCCCTCCATCTGGTTGATCGTCATCGCGCTGACCAGGTTGCGCGAAGCCAGCGAATAACACATGCCCGGCGAACTCTGCGCGGTTCCATCGCACATTACGGGTACACCGAAGACGAAGGGAACTCCACCCCGCATCCAGATCGAAGCCGCCGCCTTGAGCGAGGTCTCGTGATCCATGACGTGCGCGGGATGATCCGGGGAACCCTGGATCACCGCGACACGCGGCGCGTTATAATCCAGCCGTTCCACAATCTCTTCGAGCGTTACTTCGAAGTCCCGGTTCAGGAACGTCCGTGCCCGCTCCAGGACACCGGCCACGCAGACCGGTTCGTTGGCTTTCCCTTGGACTTCGAGGGCGTAATAATTCAATCCCCGTTCGATGATCAACTTCCTGGCTTTACGAGTATCTGCCATTTGGGTATACCCATTCTTTGAGATGGGATCAGCATATCCTCAATCGGCTTCGCTTCACAAGAGAAACGTTCGGGAAAAAGGAGGATCTTTCGAGCGGTCTGTTTCAATCGATTTTAATAGTTACGTTATTGATAAATACTCCCGTACCCTGATCTTCTCCCGGAGGGCGAGGGAATAATTTTAATGAAATGATTTACTAGAGGGATAATTCGACGATATCTTTGTCTTGGAGGATGTGGTCGTGTTGCACGGCCTGGCCATCGAAGCGGGCGCTTCCCCAGATGCGCGCCGATTTGAGATGTTGGGCGAAGTCTTTATGCACGAGTTCGGCGAACTGCAGTACCGTCGAGCCAGCCGGTGTGGTGAAGGGCGCTTTCAGGTCGGGAGGTTTTCCCGGTTGTTTGGTATAGACGCGAATCACGCGGAGGAGATCGAAAGCCGCCTGGGTCAGCGCTTGCAGACCCAGTCCTGTGTGGGTGGAGATGGGATAAACCGGCAACGGGCTATCCAAAAGTTCCCGAACCAGTTCCACCAGTTCGCCGGTCGGATCGAGATCGCAGCGGTTCAAAACCAGTAAAGAGCGAATACGTTTCACGTTATAATCATCGGATTCGAGTTCCTCGCCTGGAGGGATGAGGAGGAGGTGTTTTTCGCGAAGTATTTCGATAATATGCCGGTAATCCGATGCGGGGTCTTCGGCGTCGATATCCAAAACGAACAGTGCGCCGTTGCAGCCACGGATGTTATCGAAGACGTAGTTCTCGCAATGGTCGCGGGATACCGGCGGCAAATCGACCCATTGCATTTGAATGTCGAGATAGGGAACCATACCCGGAAACGGTTCGCGAGTGGTGAAGGGGTAATCGGCGATTTCGGGCCGGGCGTGCGATAACGCCGAAAGCAGGGACGATTTGCCGCTATTGGGAGGCCCGATCAGCACGATCTGTCCCGCGCCTTCGGGTTTCACCCGGTAGGAGGGTCCTTTCTTTTTGGATTTCTGTTCCTGTTGTTCCTTGAGTTGCGCGATACGCCGTTTGAGATCGGCCTGCAGTTTATCCGTACCCTTGTGTTTGGGCATGATGGATAACATGCGTTGCAGGCAGGCGATTTTCTCATCGGCCGTTTTGGCCGCCCGGTATTCCTCTTCCGCACGATAATAATCCGGCGTCAGGTTGGCGGGCATGGGCAAATAATCCTTGGCTTGTTCGTGTTCCTGTGTAAACGGCTGACGTTGGCATTTATCCTATCATATCTTCCCGGAAAAAGGATGGTTCCGGGTGGAATGTTTATGGGAAACGTAGAGTACCGGTGCTTTATGCATTATCCAGAACGGTTCGCACAATTTGAATCAATTGGCTGGAATGATAGGGTTTGGGGAGATGAGGCAGGGAATGATATTGCGGATTGAAATTTTCAATCTGAGCGTATCCGCTGCATAATACGATTTTTACCTTCGAGTGGATCGACTGAATCTCCTGAAGTACTTCCCAACCCGACTGCTTGGGCATGGAGATATCCAAGAGGATCAAATCGATCCCTTTTTTCCGATCTTCGACGATTCGAATGGCTTCCTCGCCATCCGACGCAAGGATCACGCGATACCCCAATGGTTCCAGGATCGTTTTACCCAGATCGCGGATTATTTCTTCGTCATCCACAATCAAAATCGTTTCTTCTCCCCCCTCAATAAATCCTCGCGGTGTGTGGATGTTTTTCTTTTGTACGACGTTCGAAACCGGCAGGAAGATATGAAAGGAGGTCCCGATGTTTTCCAGACTATACAGTTCGATCCATCCGTTGTGCTGGGTTACGGTTCCGTAGACGCTGGAGAGTCCCAGTCCGGTTCCCTTGTCGACTTCCTTGGTGGTATAGAAAGGTTCGAAAATATGCTGCTGGATATCGGGAGGGATACCCGTGCCGTTATCCGTGACGCTGATGCAGACAAAACTGCCGGGCCGGGATTGGGGATGGTTACGGCAATACGCTTCCTGAATGGTCAGGCTTTTGGTTCGAATCAGAATGGTATACGACTTGGCCGTTCGTTCGATTTTTTTCTGTCCCAGGATTATTTCTTCAATGGCGTCGCGGGCGTTTACGCATAAATTCATCAACGCCGTGATGATCTGGGCTTTATCGGCGAGTACCGGTGGAAGGTCTTTTTCCTGCTGAACGACGATATCGATCCGGCGGTCGATCGTATGGCGTGCCAGGCTGTATACTTCGTCGACGACCTCGTTAAGATTGACCAGGTTGAGTTCGATTTCCGATTTGCGGCTGAAGGTTAACAACTGTTTGACCAGATCGGCGGCCCGGTTGGCGGCTTCTTCCGCGTTTTTGAGGAAGGGGCGGATCGATTCGTTGCCCCGCAATAGCGCCATGTTCAGGTTGCCGATGATGCCGGTTAACAGATTGTTGAAGTCGTGCGAAATTCCTCCCGCCAATTGGCCGATCGCCTTGATTTTCTGCGTTTGCTGCAGTTGTTCTTCCATCTGTTTCAGGGCGGTGATATCGCGGGCGACGCTGAGCGTTCCCGTGGGAACGCCGCTTTCATCGTGAAGCGTTCCCACTTGCAGGCTGACGATAATTTTCTGGCCGCTGCGCGTTTTGTTTACGACCTCTCCCTGCCAATGCCCTCCCCGAATGCCGCGAATCATATCCCGTTTGGAACCGGTCAGCACCTGGGGAGAACCATAGGCTTCGATGGTGGTTTTTCCAATCAGTTCGCCGGGGCGGTAGCCGAGAATATTCTTGACGGATGGACTTACATATGTAATTCTGAAATCCATATCGGTGGCGGTAACCCAATCGGTCATATTTTCGAGAATGGTCGTGTGAAACCGGAGTTTTTCTTCGTTTTTTTTGTTCTCGGTGATGTCGCGGAAGATGGCGAATGCGATCGTGCGATCGTGCAAGGACATAAGGCCGCCCGATATTTCCACCGGAAAGATGTCTCCATTTTTCTTTTTGTGATACCGAAGAGAATTGTTGAATTTTCCTTTTTCGACCATCGATCGAATGGATTGCAAGGTTTTTTCCGGTTCGGCCGAAATATCGGTGGCTTTCATGCGGATGAATTCTTCCCGGCTGTATCCATATACCCGCACGGCGGCGGGATTCACGTCCAGAATCTCCAGGGTGAATGGATCCCAGATATGGATAGCGTCGGGCACGTTATCGAATAGATTTGCATATTTCGTCTCGGTTTCCAGGAGGGCCCGGCTTCGCATTTCAGCCATGATCTCGAGGTTTTCTGTATAATGGGAAAGTTTGCGGCGCGCCCATAAAGCATAAAAGGCCAGAAAGGAGATGAGGAAAAACAGGACAAAGGCGCCGGTGCGAAACCACCAGGTTCGTTGAATCGATATGGGGTGTACGAAAAATTGGATCAGGGCGGGGGTGGGATCGATATCGAAATCTTCATTCTGGGCGCGGACTTCCAGTTCATACCGGCCGGACGCCAATCCCGTCAAGGGAAGGCCGTCAGACGGCAGCGATTGAAAGGCGTTCCAACTGCCCTGGTTGATACGCCAGGAATACCGGTATTGCCGTTGTTTTCTTGGAGGAATCATACAATCGATCCCCTGGCAATCCAGCTGAAAACTTTCTCCTTCCAGAATCTCGGTTGCTTGTCCCAGAACGACCGTATCCGGGGGCAAATGATTGGGGCGGTACCGTAAAACCTGGTTGCCTGTTTCGATCCAGATCGTGTTATCAAATCCAATCAGGGCGTTTTTCACCGCTTCCGGAGAGGGAAGATTCAAGATGAGCGGGCTCTGTTTCCAACGGGGGGGTATTTTGAACAGTTGTCCCGTCCCGCCGAAGAGAATCGTGCCATCCTTCGTCCGTTTGCCGAAATGTTGAGCGTTGTATGGGTAAAAAGTCCATCCTCCCCGGTTGCTGGATAAAAGAGCGATTTCACCCTGTCGATTGGTTTTTTGCCTGAATCCAAACCAATGATCGTTTTCAAAACAGACGAGGGAGAAAACCTCGCGGTCGGGAATCCCGGAGAAATGAGCCCAATTTTTACGGGCATTTTTATCCAGATCGAAAAAGGCCAATCCCTCTTTTCCATACAACCATAGGTCGCCGCGGGTGTCGAAGGAAAAACCGGCGAGGCTTTCGATGGGAAACAAGGGGCCTTCCTGGGAGAAGCGGATACCCTTATTGGTCAAGTGGTGGAACCAGTAATGTTCCGATTCGGTAGGTTGAACCAGTAACCATATCCCTTCCTGATTATCCGATTGATCTTGGCGAATTCGTGCGGTTCGGAGAATTTCGGGAGTGATATCTCTGCACTGGATTCGATTCGCGGTTTCTTTCAGAAAAACCGTTCGGGTATTCCCCACGGAATCCCGGCCATATGCCCATACTCCCCCGGAGGCGTCGGGGATCATTCCTTCTATCTGCTCGATTCCATGATCTTCCTTGTTGGCAGTGAAAATACGGGTATCGCTCCAATGGACTATTCGATTTTCCGAAAATCCCCATACATCCCCTTGGGAATCCTGCAGGATATTTCCTTGAAATTCCGAAACTTTGTACCAGGACTCTCCGTCCTGGATGAGGGTGGATTCGCCTGAAAACCAGACGCGGTTATCCCCGTCGATCAGGATAGGTTTCGGCAGATCGAATGCTGTCCATCCCGTTTCTGTCCTGTCCCACCGGTATAGGGTATTAAAACCCACCGCCCAGATCGCACCATCCGGGGCTTCGGTTACATATTCCACGCTCCCGGGCAACGTAGCGAATTGAGCGGAAACCGAGACAAAGTTGTTTCCATCCCATTCCTGGAAGGAGCGGTAATCATTATCGATGCTATGGAAGGTGATAATGGAGCCGTTGCGGGTTATACACAATCGTGCGGCGGGAGAACTGTCGTTGGGATTAGGAGGGGGATGGGGATAACGAATCCAGGTGGAATCCTTACAAACGAAATTGGCGTCTCGAATGCTGATCATCAAACCGTCCCGAGGCGATTCCACCATATCCCAGACAGCCAGATCGGAACCCTCAAGTCCGGCTTCTTTGAGCGGTTGTGTCCATCGGCCGTTTTCAAACAGAGCCAATCCCTTATCGGTTTGGACGAGCAAACGGCCTTGGGAATCGCGTAATACTCCCATCACGTGTTTGCTGGGTAGGCCGTCTTTTTCCCGGTAGGTCGTCCAGGTACCGTCTTTTTTCGAGGTTAATCCACCGGGAAGCGTGCTATCCGGCCAGGGATCGCAACAAAACCAGATTGTGCCGTCCGGTTCTTCGATCATCCGGCGAACGCTGGGGCCGGCCAATTGGAGTTCCGACATAAAGGTGCGAAAGGTTGTGCCATTGTAGATTCCGACCCCGCGATCGGTCGCCACCCAGAGTTCTCCGTTCCGGCTGGGAAGGACGCACCGGATGAACCGGCTGGGTAAACCGTCTTTCTCGGTGAACCATTTCCAGTGGTATCCGTCGTAGCGGTAGAGACCTTCCGAGCTGGAGATCCAGGCCGTGCCATTGGACTCAAACGCGATATGGAAAATGGATTTATAAAGAAGGTCCCCGTGTTCGAGATAATCGGTAATCAACCAGTTGGAATCGATGCGGGCGGCAGGAGTTGGAATCGAAATCCAATCCGTAGGAATATTCCGGGCTTGGGAGTGTATGTGGATGGGGAAAACAACAAGACCCGAACACAGTATCAACAGCCAACGACTCTTCGTATTCATGAATACTCAACTCATTCGATTGACCCAATAGGTTGTATGTTCGTCATCACTCCTTCCGAATCGGGGGATGTATCGTAACCGGGAAAAAGTGAATTCAATGCTTAATTAAAAAACCAGCCTACACTATTTGAAATACTGTCTCGTACGAATTCTTTCCGAGTGCGACAGGAATTTGGTATTCTCTGTTATCAAGGCCCCCATATATCGATGTCGCCCAGGCTGATCAAGCCGTTGGTCATATCGTAGGGGAATCCGTAATCCAAAACCCGATTGGGGCCATACGACCGGATATGCCATGCGAGTCCGCCGGGAATCTGCAGGTTGATGTTGGCCGAGGTCTGGCGATTGCTGTTTGATGAATGCCAGTCGGATCGAAACCAAGCTTCTTCCGACTCTTTTTCCACATAATGGAAATACATATATTTCTCCGATCCTTCGGTGGTGACGGCAAAAATATCGAAGGGCAAGGTTGCAATGTAGGGGAAGGGCGAAGTTAATCGCTTCAAACGCGGATATCCCTCATTACTCGGCGGGTAATGGTTGTTATCCAGCCGGTATTGTTCCAATGCGTTTCCCTGCGCTTTGATGTCTCCATAAACCCTTGCCACCTTGGCGCGGACCTGGGCGTTAAGAAAGTTTGGGACGGCAATCGCCGCCAATATTCCGATGATCGCCACAACGATCAATAGTTCAATCAATGTAAAAGCCGGTTGGTTTCGTGCGTTTTTCTTTGAAATGATCATGGTTCCGATACCTGCCTCAAAGATAGGGATCAAAACAGTAGAGGAATGAATCGGTTTACTATACCATAAACCTCCCGGGTTGTTGATAGAGCTCTAAAGCGGTTTTTCTGTTTTTAAACGAATTCCATTTCGGCTTTTTATTGAGTATCATGTAGCGGGAGATATTATTCATCGAGGGGGAGTTGATCCATGCAGATTCAAGTATCGGCTACTGGCGAGGTAACAACCATTGTCATCTCCGGCATGCTGAAGAAGGCCGACGGGATGCGGCTGGCGGATGAAATCGTTCAATCGGTGCGGCAGCGCCCCAAGAAACTGATTCTGGATTGTTCGAGCATGGTCGCTATCTCGCTGGATAGCATTCCATTGTTGATTTCCGCTTTAGAACGATCGCGCGTCGGAAAAGCGAATATTGTATGTTCGGGATGCAATGAAGTGGTTGCGCGTTCCCTGCGTGGATTCGATTTCGAGCGTGTCGCCCGGCTGGAATAGCATATCTGATAATCCGATTCGCTAGTTGATCCATAGTATGCTTTTTTACCTGACAATATTAAGAGGTCAGACTACTAGTCACCCATGGAATGCCTTCTTGTACTCATAAAGAAGTAAGTCTGTGATATGTTATATTTCTTTACACCCCATGACTGGTTTGTTTAATTTCTCTCCAATAGACAGAAATTCATTCCGTTTTATTCGCTTTTTCAAGTAGGCAAAATTTTCAAATAGGAAAAAATTTCCTTGACCGTGAATCGAGTATAACATAAACTAATGAATAGAGATATCGACCGTGATTTCAACCTGATTCTACATTCGGAGATTTGTTATGGTATGCAGAAAGAGCGTCCTGTGGCCGATATTGTAAGTAGGAAAAAAAATCCATGAAAGAAACATGTCTTCTCCGGCTGATGGAGGATGCCGTTCAGGAGGAGTACGACCTCTATGAAAGATTGTATCACCTCTCGGAGCAACAGCTGGAATTATTAGGAACGGACGAACCCGATGTGGATGCAATAGCCGATGTGATGAATCGGAAGATGGATCTGATCGGAGATATCCAAAGTGTGGAAAACCGGCATACTCCGGTCAAAGAGCAATGGGAACAGAAATATCTACAATATACTGCCCAGGAGCGGGATGGATTATCGCAGCTTCGGGAGCGTGAATTACAGCTGATCGAGCGACTGCATCGGATGGAAGAAGAAATTGCGCAGGGGATCAAACACTGTGAAGCGGATATCAATCGGAGGTTGAACAATCTACGGATCGGCCGAACCGCGAACCAGGCGTATTTCAGGTACGAGCGGCTTCCGCCCAAGTATATCGATAAACGGAAATAACCGATTCCCAATGCCGACGTGCTGGAAATCGATCGTGGGGATGAGGGTATGATTGCGCCGGATCGCAAAGTGGAATCGTTGTCCGGAGAAATTCCTGCCGGGAACGAAATGGATCCACAGGCATTACAGCAACTGTACACCCTTTCTTTGGAAAGTACGGAGAAGTTGCGTTCGGCTTTTGAACGGCTGGAGAAGCGTTTTCGGGAAATCGATCCGTATAACATCTATAATTCCATCACGGATGCGTTGATCACCCTCGACCAGGAGGAAAAGATCCTCACGTTCAACCAGGCCGCCGTGCGGATTTTTGAAATCCATGGCGAGGAGGCTATTGGAAAATCCTTTCGCGAATGTCTTCCGATGTGCGCCAAGGCATTCGGCGATTACTTGGAGACCGGTTCTCCGGACGACCGGTATGAAATTTCCTTCCGGCGTCAAAGCGGCGATCCGGTTGTGTTACGGGGGCGGTTTTCCGGTCTATTGGACCGGAACGGTGAAATTATCGGCGTCACCTGTTTGTTGCATGACCTGACGGTGGAAAGGATGCTGGAAGAGAAAGCCCGGCGGTCGGATCGGTTGACTGCCCTGGGCGAACTCGCGGCGGGTGTGGCGCATGAGATGCGCAATCCGCTGACCACGATTCGGGGCTATTTACAGATTCTGCCGAAATTCAAGGATGAAGAGGCGTTTATTCAGGAGTTTTCGGAAAATCTCATCCGGGAAATCGATCGACTGACCCGGTTGACGGACGATCTTCTTCATATGGCCAAGCCGATATCGCCCGAACGCCGACCCCGGCATCTATCGAATCTGGTCATGGAAGTGGCGGATTTTTTAGTTGATAAGTTTCACATCGCCGAGATTGAATTGCAGGTGGATCGCGATGAGAGCGGAACGCCGGTGCGAATCGACGAAGACCGCATGAAACAGGTATTTATCAATCTGTTTGTGAACGCGATCGAGGCGATTGGGCGCGGCGGGCGCGTGGAAGTGCGGTTTTCGCGGCGGGTGGAAAAACTGAGTGAAAATGAAGAACCCCGGTCTTATGCGGTGGCCGAGGTGGCCGACAACGGCCCAGGGATTCCCGAAGCGTACCGGGATCGGTTGTTCGATCCCTTTTTTACCACCAAGGATTCCGGAACCGGTTTGGGATTGTCGCTCTCGAACCGGATCGTGGAGGAACATGGCGGTTTTCTCCGAGTGACCAGCATCCCGGGCGAAGGAACGAGTTTTTGGGTTATGTTGCCTCTGGTGGAAGCGTAGAGGAAACGGGTTGGAGAAGGCGGAGCAGACCGGTTTGCTCCGGTTGCAAAACTCATATGCGAGATGAATGAATCATGCCGCAGAAGAAATTGATGATCGTGGACGATGAAATCGGGATTCAAAACCTGTTACGGCGGGTTTTGAAAAGTGAGGGATACGATATTCGAACGGCGGACAATGGGGAGGCGGCCATCGCGCTGGCGCAGGAAGATCTGCCCGACCTGGTTTTGTGCGATATCATCAAGCCGGGAAAGGACGGGATCGCAACCCTGGCGGAATTGAAAAAACTATCGCCGCGGATCGAAGTGATCATGCTGACCGCCCATTCAACCGTCGAAAACGCCGTGGCGGCCATGAAACTAGGGGCGGCGGATTATCTGACCAAGCCGTTCGACGTGGAAGAACTGAAAGTCGTGATCGAAAAGACTCTGGGGGTGGCGGAACTCAAGCGCGAGAATACCGTCTTGCGCGAAGAGATCGGACTTAAATACGGCATCGATCATATCGTCGGCAAGCACCCCCGTATGCGGGAAATCTTCGAATTCATCAAAACGGTGGCCAGCACCCCCAGCACCGTATTGATTCATGGCGAGAGTGGAACCGGCAAGGAGCTGATCGCGGGGGCGATTCATTATCACAGCCCGCGCCGGAACAAGCCATTTGTGAAAGTCAATTGTGCGGCCATATCGGAGGAACTGTTGGAAAGCGAGCTGTTCGGCCATGAAAAAGGGTCGTTCACCGGCGCCATCCGCACCAGCGAAGGCAAATTCGTGCTGGCCGATGGGGGATCTATTCTGTTGGACGAAGTGAGCGAGATGAGCCCGAAACTGCAGGCCAAGTTGCTGCGCGTTCTACAGGAAAAAGAGATCGACAAAGTCGGCGGTCGCGAACCGATCAAGGTGGATGTCCGGGTAATGGCCACAACCAACCGGAATCTTCCCGAAGAGATTGAAAAGGGCCGTTTTCGCGAAGACCTGTATTACCGCCTGAATGTAGTCACAATCGCTTTCCCCCCCCTCCGCGAACGGAAAAGCGATATTCCCGAATTGTGCCGGTTTTTCGTCAATAAGTACAATCGGGAAATGAATCGAAAAATCCAGGGTCTGAACCGGGAAGCGGAACAGGCTTTGCTGGGATATCACTGGCCGGGCAACGTGCGCCAGTTGGAAAATTGCATCGAACGGGCGGTAGTTCTCTGCCAGGATACAACGATCGGATTGGACCATTTGTCTCCGGAGCTGAGTCAGTTGCCGCATCCCAAAGAGAAAGAGAAAGCCGCCGGGATTCAAGCCGGCATGACCGTCGCCGAAATGGAGAAACAGCTCATTTTGGAGACGCTGAAGTTGACCAATAATAACCGGACCCGCGCGGCGGAACTGCTGGGGATCAGCATTCGTACGCTACGTAATAAATTGAATGAATATCGAGTGAATATTCCGGAGAAAGCGTCTGCGTGAGGTCGTGTGGTTCCGATAAGGCTGTTTCAAGAGCATCCAGGGCGGAAGAACTACGCCCTGGGCTCTCAAAACTCGTTCACTCAATAACATTGCCGCCCAAGGACGTGTAAATCCGGGACGGCTGGAAACGAAACGGAATGAGTCCCAAGAAAGGAACACCCAAGAAACCCCTTCTGAATCTCGCTCTCGAATTGGGAGTGAGAACGGATGCCATTTTGCAGGCGATGCGGGACATGGGGCTGAAGGCCGATGAATCCACTTCGCTGGATTCGGATCAGGAGTCGGTGCTGATCGATCATATGATCGAAAGCGGCGCGGTCACGACCCACCTGGCCAAAGGCAAAGGGCGGCGTAAATTATCCAGCGAACCGGTGGTAGACGACAATCTTTTAATCGAGGCGCTGGGTGCTGGAGAAAGCGGTTTTTCCAGCGCCAACGTTCCGCGCCAGATTCAGTTTGAATCGGGTTTTGAGAAAAAATCGCTGTGGCAAAAATGGTTCGGCAGAAAAAAAGACATCGCGGCTTCTCTTCAGGACAATCCCCTGACCGAAGAGGTGGTGGAATCGATGTTTGCGGCTCCTATCGCCCTCCGTGAGGATCGGGAATTATCACCCTTCCGTGAAATCGAACTTCAGGAGACGCCTCCCCCGGAAACCGCGGCCGTCAAACCGGAAAAGAAAGCCGCTCCCAAGCAGGAAGCGGCTCCAGCCCCCGTTTTGGAAACACTGGAAGAAGAGACGCAGGAGGAATTGAGCGCCGAGGATCTGGAAGGGATCGAGGATCTGGAAATCGACGAAGACCTCCTCGGCAATATGGATGAAATCGATGTCGGCGGCGAGGAGGGTTTGGAAGATATCGCAGCGGAAGACCTGGAAGACCTGGGTGATATGCCGAGCGAGGAGTTGGAAGGTATCGGTTTCGAGGATTTGGAAACCGAAGGTCTGGAAGAAGGCGAAGATCTGGATACGAACCTCGATGGAGAGGATCTGAAGGATTTAAGCGAGGAAGGTCTCGAGGGGGGAGCGGAGGGAGAAGAGGAAGAGTATAAACCCGGCTACATCGAAAAGATATTTGCCCGCATTCATCTTACTCCGGCGGAAATGTGGGCGTTGATGATCGGCGCGGTATCCACCATGCTGGTGTTGTTGGGCATCACGATTTATTGGTGGATATACGTCAGCCCCCGTGCGATGAACAATCTTCTGGATGAGGCCAATACCGCCTATTTCCGCGCCGTCGGCACATCCGACCGGGAAGGCGAACTGGATGAGTGGAAGCGAGGCCGAGTCGTGTGGAAAAAACCCCGCGCTTCCCTGCAGGAAGCCGCCGATCTCTATGCGGAATATATCCGGAAATTTCCCCACGACCTGGAGAATTTGAAACACTCTTATAAAAACATGTGCGAATGCTACTACCAGATCGCGCAGGGGGATAAAGAGACGGGGGACAAGGAGCAGAGTGAAAATGCTTTTCGCCAGATGGCGGCCTTTTATGAAAAATTCCTGGAACTTCAGGAGCAGATCGCCGAACTGAATATTGGAGCCAATCAGCCTCAATTGGCTTATCCGATGGTGGAAGATCAACGGCTGGCTCTGTTTCGTATCTCGCTGGCCAAGCGCGAATTGCAGCAGTTCGATCAAACGATCAAGAACCTGCAGGATTTCGTCAACCGGTTTCGCGATTCGGATCAGGCGTTGGAAGCCATGATCGAAATCGGTAATTCCTATCAGGAATGGGCAAAATCGAAAAAGGATGAAGAATTATCGCTTCTGGGCAGCGCCATTAATTCGTACCGGGACGCTTTGGATAAAACGCCGGACTCCGATTTCCGGCGCCGTATGCAATTATTCTCGGAGATCGGCGACGTTCAATACCGTCTATACGAACGGAGCAAGGAAAACGGGAAAAATGACGAAGCCAATCAGCATCTCAGCGAAGTGATCGCCAATTACGTCAACAGTGTATCGGGAGCCGAACGGATCGATTTGGAAGCCATGCAACCCATGATGCGGCGGACCGTTATGGGTGAGATTCAACAGGTCAAGAAACGATTGGGCGATCTGTATCTGATACGTGGCAGCGAAGCCGGACAGGCGTGGAGGGAATTTGAAGAGACGGCCGAGCCGTTTCCCGATTCTATCGTTCACAAACAAAAACTTCTGGAAGGAGCCCAGCGCGAACAGGAAACAGCCCGTCATTTTTTGGGCCAGGCCAACCGGTTGTACGATAGCCTGCTGGCGCAGAGCGATTTGCTCGGCGCTTCCGATTA
>CAZFOX010000021.1:0-16282 GCA_964520565.1 uncultured bacterium
GAACGGGCTGTTAAATTAGATAAAACCTTTCTTGAAAATAAAACCTTGCTTGATCGTGTACGAATTACGGAAAACGGCGAATTCCGCGTCCGCGATCCCTTGTATGAAAATATCCAAAAATCCAGTCCAATCAGGGTTGTTCAAGTGAATCGAGAACGTATCGTCCGAGAAGATTATCTCGGTCAGTACGAATCCATTCGGCTGAGCGGATTTGTTGAGAATTCCGGGTTGTATGACGTGAATAACGTCCGCGTTGAGATGGCGTTGTATGACTTTTATGGAACGGTTCAGGAAACCCAAATCGTGGCGATTGGAAAACTGCAGGCGGGAGGGAAACGTCCTTTTTCCGCCTTGTTCAACAAATATCGCGGTCTGGGGATTGATATCACTCGATATACAACCGAAGTATTTTACGATGCACCGGCGGGTATTCAATAAACGGCGGGTTATCAATGAGGGAGAACTGGCAAGTGAATCGGATAAAATATTGTTTCCTGACGCAATACTGGTTCAGACAGTGTATTTTTTGTCTTTTCGGTATGCTTCTCTCTCTTCCTGCATACTCACAGGGATTAAAACTGGAACGTACGGCCGATCCCGCTACCAACTTCGCGCTTCCCCCCGACGCTCTCGATCAAATCATGAAGCATTATGAAGGCCGGCCGGAAGGCCCTTATCAAGTGTTAATCGAGATTATTGTTTTTGAAGTATTCCTTCGCGATGAAACTCGAATCGGCTTTATTTACGATATTCTCGGCGAAGTAGGAGAATTTTGGGGTACCAACCTGGCGGGAGATCCTGTTGTGGAAAGCAATCTGGGAGTATTGGGAAGCGGCAATCGAAGTGAGTTGCTACCCGCTGGCGCCAATATTGTTTCCAACATTTTTGAAAGCAGCGATGAAGACCGGGTTACTGCTGTTTTTCAGGCTTTGGCCGAAGATCAACTCGTTCAGGTTTATTCCAATCCTCGTCTTTTAACTCTCGATGGCGTGGCAGCCCGTCTGGAGACGGGAGAGGAAATTCCATTTCTCGAACGAAAAAATCTGGGAAATACCGAGACGTTCACCACAACATTCCGAAATACGGGTGTCACGTTGGAAGTCATCCCTTTTGTGGAATTTTCTGAGACGGATATCAAACGCGAGAAGCCGGTGATTGTGACGGAAGTCCATGTGAATCTTTCCAACATTTCCCGGTATCGTGAAGAAGAAGGTTTTACTCAACCCATTGTGGATAAACGCGATTATCGAACCGTCGTTCCTTTGCGTGTCGGTCAGCGCATTGTTATTGCCAGTCTCTATCGCGATACCCAGGAAAATACCATTCGAGGCGTACCAATTCTTAAGGATGTGCCTATTCTGGGACGTTTGTTCAAGAGTACAACCGATCAGAATCGAATGTCCCAGCTTTTTGTTATGATTCGTCCCGATTTGTTTGATTATCTGGGTCAACAAATCCTGGCGGGCGAAGTGAGCGATCCCGAACAAAAGTCTAAGGAATTGCGCCAGTTACTCGAACAACGAACCCGGGAAATCGAAGAACGGTCTCGGCCTTTTAACGATTTCCGTGAACTCTTTATCGACCGGAATTCATCGCAATGAGAAAACGAATCACCCTCTTGAACGGCTCACCGGTATTCTGGCGAAATCCGTATTATAAAAGCGGAAATAATTGCTTTTATTGTTGTGTTTTCGATTCTTTTAAGGAAATTCTGCGAGTTGATCTCTTCGAGTACTTTTGGAGACTAAAAAGAATTTTCCGATTCCTGAATGGAAAATATCTTTGGCTGGGAATTCTGCTCGTTTGTATGGGAGAGAACTTCGTTCAGGCGCAGGGGGGCGCATTAAAACCAATTATCCAGATTTCAGCCAATGTGTTTGAATATCGTCTGGATGGAGAGAAACAATTGGGTTTGTTTTATCAATACAATCGAAAAAAGGGATCGGTGCAGAGCAGCGATCTGTTTCTTCACGGAACAGAAAATGTTAAGGAACAACCAAATCGAGTTCTCGATCTATCGGGAAGTTTTGCGTCTTTTCCCTACGGTTCGATCGATTACAACTTAAAAACAGCCATCTCGGAGGGACGCGCAACTTTAATCAATCATCAACGTGCTATGGTCGCCGACGGAAAGGACTTTTATTTTACTGTTGGCGAGGAAATCCCTTTGACAGTGATTGAAGTAAAAGGTCTTAGTACGGTATTGAAAACCGAAGACAGGCCGACTGGAGTCAAATTACGTGTCACTCCACGCATTTTCCGCGATACTAATGTGTTAATGAATCTCGAGATTGAATCCAGCGAAATCACTCGAATCGATACTTTTGATCGCGGGGACGAGCAGCGTTTTACTTTACCCGTCATTACAAAGCGCAATGTCAAAACCGTCGTGATTGTTCCTTCTGAAAATCCTGTCTATGTGGGTGGATTGTATACCGATAACACCGGGGATTTGACGCGGAAGGTTCCTGTCGTTGGTGATTTACCGGTTATTGGTTTTTTCCTGCGTGGTTTTAATAAGCAGCGGCGTCAGACAGAAACCATCTTTCGCATTACACCGGTGATTAAAGCGCCTGGAGAGGGTTTGGATATTGGATCCTCGGTTTTCGAAGAACTCCTGCAACCGGATGGGGATACTTCTGTGATACAGGATCAGGCTGTCCGTGAAACAGGCGCATCGATTGACAATATACCTTCTTCCACCACTGAAATTGTATCACCGACCACGGTGATTTCTCCTACGGATTCTCTCATCATCCCTTCTCCGATCATCCGGCAAGTTACCCCTGAGTCAGCGGATCATCGGATTCCTTCCATGACAGATATGATTGGAACGGACAAGACGAAAACAAAGAGTCGTTTTGGCAACTCATCGAAATGGAGACTACGTCGAAATTGAAACGGGCTGCGTATTCTCGGGATTGAAGGATACTGGGTTACCTTTACGTTCACATGAAAATAAGCCATATAATATTCCCAGCCAACACCATGTAAATAAATGAAGGTGTACTTCATAAAGGAATGCCGCTGTTCCGAGTAGAATACAGGATACCTGCGCGGCACGATTGAGTCTGTATTCTTCCTCTTGATTTGCTGGATAAGATAGAAGAACCTCTAATAGAACAAAGAAAATTACAATAAAAGCCAACCCACCAAATAGGCCTGTCTCACCTAATAAAGAGAAAATACTTGCGTTGAACGTAGATGGAGCCAGAACAATGTCCGGATAAGCCCATTGGATATACGCTTCCATCTGACCGTATCCAACCCCGAAAAATGGATTCCGAGCCATAAGATAAAGCGATAATAATCCTTGTTCGATCCAATCCTGGTAATCGGTTCCTATCCAGTTTGTAAGGAACTGGGGGAATTGAATCCCACTTTGAATCCAATGTAACAGCAATAGAACGGCTATGGGAATGAACCAGGTAATTTGTCTTTTTTGTAGTAATCCATATCCGAAAGAAAATCCCAAAAGCGCTAATGTCAATAGAATCCCCACAAAGGAACCCGTCATAATAACGAGGATTATAAAAAAGAAAAATATAATCGTGTGGATCATTTGTCTGCGAGGATTTTTTGCCTGTAGGGCAAAATTGAGCAAGAATGGAAGTAAACAAAGAATGAAAATTGTATAATAGTGTTTATTAACAAATCCTCCCTGGAGTTGAAATGTCCCTCCTCCCCTTGTTGAAATGTATGAATAAACAGAAAATACAATCGATAGACAAAGGCTGATTATAAATGTATGAATAAGGATGGGTAGACTCTTTTTGTTATGGAAGAGTCCAACACCAACAAAGTACCCAGCAGCTACATAGAAAAACCAATTAAGGCTTTGGATAATACTTTGGGTTGGGTTCAGGCAACACAAACTCGAAAAAAGAATCGCTGTTCCCATAATTGCATAGGGTGTTAACCAGCGTTTATCATACTGCATTGTGATAAGAAATCGGATATTCTGTGCCGCGAGAAAAAGAACAAGGCCAGTATCCATTAGTTTCCATGTTTTACCCATTATATGTAAGTCTAATGTTTCCAAGGTACTTAGAAGACAAAGAACACATATACCTATGAGAGGGAATCCAGAGAATAATGGAATGAGGGCAATCGATATGATAAGGGTGAACAATATTCCAATAATCATGTTTTTCCTCAATTTTGATTATGGATAATCGAGTATGATTTGCAGATTGTCAACCTGGCGCAATCGAGATTCAGGACTTTATGATGATCGGCCATTTTGGCACAACCATCTGTCAACCCGTCTCAGTCGATTCGTTGCTATTGGAATAAAGTTGAGAAATGGGAAAGGGGAGATTCTATTTATATCTAATAAAATGAGGGAATTAATAGACATAGTGATGGGGTAATCTGACAATTCTAACATTGGCATTCTGATTGCGTTAGTATAAGCAAGCATAGAAATGCTACCCACTAAGAATTGGGATTGAGAAAGGAGTTTCTAGTCATGGCAGTTAAGCCGCTAGGAGATAGGGTTCTGGTCAAACGGCTGGAGGAAAAGGAAGAAGTCAAGGGAGGTATTATTATCCCGGACACAGCAAAAGAAAAACCTCAGGAAGCGGAAGTGATTGCAGTCGGTCCTGGAAAGCGTACCGATGAAGGAAACCGGATTCCCATGGAGTTGAAAAAGGGACAAAGAGTCCTGATCAGCAAATACGGTGGAACCGATGTGAAACTCAATGGAGAGGAACACGTCATTCTGCGCGAAGATGATATTCTCGCTATCGTGGAATAACCCAATACGAGTATCAAATTGTAGGAGGAATAACGGAAATGGCTGCGAAACAGTTGATCTTTAACGAAGACGCGCGGAATAAAGTCCTGAAGGGCGTCGAAAAGTTGGCTAAAGCTGTAAAAGTCACACTTGGCCCTAAGGGACGTAATGTTGTATTGGATAAAAAATGGGGTTCTCCCACCGTTACCAAAGACGGTGTTACAGTTGCCAAGGAAATCGAACTGGAAGATAAATACGAGAACATGGGTGCGCAGATGGTTCGCGAAGTGGCTTCCAAAACCAGCGACATCGCCGGCGATGGAACTACAACGGCAACCGTTCTTGCAGAAGCCATTTATCGGGAAGGTCTTAAGTACGTTACGGCGGGTGCCAGTCCCATTGCGGTTCAACGGGGAATCCTGGTGGCCACTAATGAAATCGTTGATAATCTGAAAAAAATGAGCCGCAAAGTGAAAGACCGTGCGGAAATCGCCAATGTGGCGACAATTTCTGCAAATGGCGACTCCAGTATCGGCGAAATCATAGCTGACGCGATGGATAAAGTCGGCAAAGACGGTGTCATAACCGTGGAAGAAGCCAAGTCTCTCGAAACCACTCTCGATGTGGTAGAAGGAATGCAGTTTGATAAGGGCTATCTCTCTCCCTATTTTGCTACCGACGCTCAAACCCTCGAATGCGTTCTCGACGATCCTTATATTCTGATTCATGAAAAGAAACTATCCAACATGCGAGACATGCTTCCTCTGTTGGAAAAAGTCGCACAAACCGGCCGTCCACTCCTGATTATTGCGGAGGATGTGGAAGGGGAAGCGCTGGCGACGCTGGTTGTGAACAAAATTCGTGGTACTCTGAAGGTCTGCGCGGTTAAAGCACCTGGATTCGGCGATCGACGCAAGGAGATGTTGAAGGACATCGCGATCCTGACCGGTGGACGTTGCATTACGGAAGATTTAGGAATCAAACTGGAAAATGTAACCTTGGACGACCTCGGAAACTGCAAGCGGATTAACGTCGATAAAGATAACACCACGATCGTGGAAGGGAATGGCAAGAAGCCGGACATCCAGGGGCGGATCAATCAGATTCGCAATCAAATCGAGGAAACTACCTCGGATTACGACCGCGAAAAATTACAGGAACGGCTTGCCAAACTCGCCGGCGGTGTGGCGGTGATTAAAGTGGGTGCGGCGACCGAAACCGAAATGAAAGAGAAAAAGGCTCGTGTCGAAGACGCGCTGCATGCGACTCGCGCCGCTGTCGAAGAAGGCATTGTACCCGGTGGCGGTGTAGCTCTCATTCGCTGCCAGAAATCGCTGGAAAAAGTCGAAGTCGAGAACGAGGATCAACAGACGGGCGTGAATATCGTCAGGCGTGCGCTCGAAGAGCCTCTTCGTCAACTCGCTTTCAATGCGGGAATGGAAGGTTCCATTGTCGTCGAAAAAGTAAAGGCGGAAAAAGGCAATCGGGGTTTGAATGTTGCCACGAGCGAATATGAAGATCTGGTCGAAAAAGGCATCATCGATCCGACCAAGGTAACGCGTTCTGCATTACAGAATGCCGCCAGTATTGCCGGCCTTCTTCTGACGACCGAAGCGCTGGTTACCGAAATTCCGGAAAAGGAAAAACCTGCTGCACCAGGCGGACACGATCACGGCATGGGCGGTATGGATTATTAATACCCTCTGAGTTAGAGTTAACAAAAGAGCCGTTCGATTTCGAACGGCTCTTTTTACTGAACGGAATTTCTGTTTTTTCATCCATTGGGCTCTGAAACCAGTTTCAAGGGGGATTGTTTAGGGTTGGCAGAAACGGGATTCAATTCAGGGTAGTAGGTCTTTTTACGTATTTCGTATACCAGGTTGATGAACTGTTGCTTTTGTGCTGCCGAGCCTGCACTGCCTAATACTCGAGATATTTCCTTGGTTGCCAGTTCATCGAATAACCGCAACGAAAAAAGAACCGATACCGGTTCTTTCAAGGAATAGCGTTTCACGATGTTGGTTAAAGCGTTTCCCTCAACTTCATCAAGTTCCAGAAGGGTCAATTCCTGACTGAATTCCTGGAATAACTTAAATCTCCTGTACCGGTATACAGAAATACAAGCGACCAGAACGATAAATCCTATACCGACAAGAATATAGACAAGGGTTGTTGCATCTGTGCTGGTCGAACTGAAAAAAACGATTTGATCATTCATTGGGGCCTCCGATTGATTGCTTGTCTTCATTCTCCAGTTTGCTATACCACTACTTCTCCTGGCATGAATGCTGACTGCCTCAATCGCAAAGCCTCAACCCAGAATTAGAATTCAGATAATCAAGCCAACGATTTTTTATTAATATCCCTTCAAACCTCCTCATTCGTCTTTCCCAATTCAGGATATTTGACTGGATGAGTCAACATTATGATATAAATGATATACTTTGTCAATATAAAATTCTAACTTATTTTTGACCTTTTGAACATGAATATAACCGGTCAATCCAATTTATTATCGGCATGAATTTTACGATCTTTTCTCTTTTTTAATTGTTTACTCTTGAATCTTATGAAAATCGGGACTCGGTCGCTCTTGTTGAATGGATGTAATGTCTATTCAGTCAAATCTTTGAATACAAAGAAGAGGGATAAGTTTGTTTTCGGCTGGATTGGCAGGTCACTCTTTAATGAATTTTTATATCCTTATACAATTCGAATGATAAAACGGCACCGAACAATAAAAAACAGAAGTAAATTGGCAGGTTATCGATAATGAAAATTCGCCCTTTTTATGTTGCGCCCGTTCTTCCCGATCAATTGAAACCACTGAAAGAAATCGCTATGAATCTTTGGTTCTCCTGGAACTGGGACGCAGTACGGCTATTTATTCGAGTGGATGCCGAACTATGGGAAAAGGTTTATCAGAATCCAGTAGCCATGTTGGGTTTGGTTCCCCAGGCGCGTCTAAAGGAATTGGCTCAAGACGATAGTTTCCTGGCCAATTTGGAACGCGTACAGGCGGATATGCGGGATTATATGGAGCGAAACAAGTGGTACCAGCGTAACTATGCCGATGTGAAAGATTTTCAGGTGGCTTATTTTTCCTGCGAATATGGCTTGGATGAAGGATTGCCCATTTATTCCGGGGGTTTGGGGATTCTTTCCGGCGATCATTTGAAATCTTCATCGGATATGGGGATTCCCCTGATTGGGATTGGGCTTCTCTATCGGCAGGGGTATTTTCGGCAGCGTTTGAATTCCGATGGTTGGCAGCTCGAGGAATATCCGGAAAACGATTGGTATAACATGCCGGTTGTATTAGAAACAGATGCGCAGGGCAATCCACTCATCATTACAGTGGAAATGGGTGATAAATTGGTGAGGGCGCAAATCTGGCGAGTGCAGGTTGGAAATACTCGCTTGTATCTTCTGGATACAAATTTCGAGGATAATACGCCTTGGGCGCGGGAAATCACCACGCAACTCTATGGGGGAGACCGCGATATGCGCCTGCGCCAGGAACTGTTACTGGGGATTGGCGGAATTCGGGCGTTACGGATTTTAGGTTTGAATCCCAGTGTATATCATCTGAATGAAGGACATTCCGCTTTCCTGATTCTGGAGCGCATCCGCGAACTGGTCAAAAACCAGGGACTCACATTTCATGAGGCCCGGGAAGTGGTTCGTCATTCCAATATTTTCACAACGCATACGCCTGTCCCAGCGGGGAACGAGCAATTTGATTCCAACCTGTTGAAAACCTATCTGGAGAAATTTATCAAAGATTTGGGTGTTACATGGGAGAGTTTTCTCAATTGCGGACGTGTCCATCCCAACAATCCCGAGGAATCGTTTGGCATGACGGTTTTTGCCTTGCGATACGCCATGTTCCGAAACGGTGTCAGTGCGTTGCACGGACAGGTTTCTCGAGAGATGTGGAAAAGTATATGGCCGAATGTAAACGTGGATGAAGTGCCGATCACTCACATCACCAATGGGATTCATTCCCGAACTTGGCTTTCACACGATTTCTCCGACTTATTTGAATCGTATCTCGGTCCCCGGTTCGTTCAAAATCCCTGGGATTATCACATTTGGGAACGAGTCGATCGTATTCCGGATATTGAATTGTGGCGCACTCACCAACGCCGACGGGAACGGCTGGTATTCTTTGCCCGTAAGCGGCTTCGTATGCAAATGGAGCGCCGGCACGCTTCTCAGGCCGATATCAAGGCAGCGGACGAGGTGCTCGATCCTCACGCACTGACGATTGGTTTCGCACGCCGTTTCGCATCGTACAAACGAGCTAATTTGCTGGCGCACGATTTGGAACGATTGAAAAAATTGCTCACCAATCCCGAGCGTCCCATCCAGATTATCTTTGCTGGAAAAGCGCATCCACAGGATAATCCCGGGAAAGATATCATTAAAACGATCGTGCATACCATCCGTCAGGAGCCCTTCCGTTCCCATGTCGTTTTTATTGAGGATTACGATATCAATGTGGCGCGTTATCTGGTACAGGGAGTGGATGTCTGGCTCAATACACCTCGGCGTCCTCTGGAAGCCTCTGGAACAAGCGGCATGAAAGTGGCTGCCAACGGTGGACTGAATGTCAGCATTCTGGATGGCTGGTGGTGTGAAGGTTTTTCGCCGGATACGGGGTTTGCCATCGGGCATGGGGAGGAATACAAAGATACGGACTTCCAGGATTATGTGGAAAGTCAGGCCCTATACGACGTTCTGGAACGCGAAGTGATCCCTCTCTTTTACGATCGGGATGCGACGGGAATTCCCCGCGATTGGATTAAAAAAATGAAGGCTTCCATGAGCCGGTTGGGACGGTTATTCAATACCAATCGCATGATTCAGGAATACACAGAATTACTCTATCTTCCCGCGCATAAGGCCGGAAT
Source organism: uncultured bacterium (assembly GCA_964520565.1). Lineage (GTDB taxonomy): Bacteria > Hinthialibacterota > Hinthialibacteria > Hinthialibacterales > Hinthialibacteraceae > CAZFOX01. The sequence continues at coordinate 9,655 of CAZFOX010000021.1, forward strand.
TACGTTATCGGCGAAAGGCTGCGAGCGGGGGAAATCCCTTGCGGCCTGGCGCGATCGTATTCGCGATCTATGGGGACAGGTATCGATCAAGAATGTAGAGACCCGTCATGGCAATTCGGAACTTCATCTCGATGAGACTTTATCGATCACCGTTCATACGGGTTTGGGGCAATTGATGCCTGAAGATGTTACGGTTGAAGTCCTTTGCGGGCGGCTTGATTCGAAAGATGAATTTGAAAATACGACTATTTTTCAAACCGATTTTGCTGGAACAGAAGGTTCGGGAGAGCATCTTTTTAAGGTGGATATACCCTGCCGGGAAAGTGGGCGGCATGGATTTGTTGTCCGCATTCGTCCCTATCATCCCGATCTGATTCATAAATTTTCGATTGAATACGTGACGTGGGGTTGATCAAAAATCCAGGAACTCTCGGAATGCGTATTTGAAATGGGGGTTGGGTTTGTCATTCATGAAAAAAACGAAAATACTTTGCACGATCGGTCCGGCTTCAAACTCTGAGAATACAATCCGCGAAATGATGGAGAGCGGTATGAATGCCGCTCGGATTAATACCAGTCACGGCGATTTCGATCAATATCGTTCCACGATCGAGATCATCCGCCGTGTGGCCGATATTCCCATTGTCATGGATACACAGGGGCCGAAGATCCGGCTCCGAATGCGGGAGAATCTGACTGTCCGTTCAGGAGATGAACTGGAAGTGGGATTTAATCTAACTACTTCCTTTTATCTCGATGCCAATGTTTATGCCGAATTATCGGTTGGCGATCGCGCTTTGATTGACGATGGCGCTTTCGAAGCCACGATCGTGGAAAAAGGAAAACAAAATCTTCGATTCCGATTTAAGAATGGGGGTTATTTAACCAGTGGCCGAGCGGTCAATTTTCCTGGGAAAGAATTACCGCTTCCCCCCCTGACGGAAAAAGACATCCGTTCTCTCCAGTTTGCACGTGACAATTGGATCGACTATATCGCACTTTCTTTTACACGGGGAAAAGAGGATATCTTTGCATGTCGTTCCTATCTGGAAGGCAGCGGTGTGAAGATAATCGCGAATATCGAAAACCAGCAGGGGATCGATCATTTCGACGATATTCTAGCTGAGACTGATGGAGTGATGATTGCCCGGGGAGATATGGGAGTGGAATTACCTCCCCAGGATATACCCATTTTACAAAAACGGATGATTCGTGCCTGTTGTTCTTCCAGTCAGTTAGTGATTACTGCAACCCAAATGTTGCAATCAATGATCGATAATCCACGGCCTACCCGCGCGGAAATATCCGACGTCGCCAACGCCATTTTGGATGGATCGGATGTGGTTATGCTCTCGGGAGAAACTGCGGCTGGTAAATACCCGGTTGAGGCCGTGCGTATGATGTCCAGTATTGCCGAATCGGCGGAGCCGTTTGTGAACGTTCAGCAACCCGCCCGGGATTGCAGTGTCGAAACCGCGATATGTGATTCCGTTCGTTTGCTTTGTGAAACCGCACATGTTAACAAAATCGTCACGGTAACGCGGCGAGGTCGTACGGCTAAAATGATTTCCCGTCTACGGTTGCAACAACCCATTCTGGCATTAACCTCCAAAGAATCCATCTTTCGGGAACTGCATCTTTATTTTGGCGTCATGCCAGTTTTTTTTGAAAATCTGCCTGCTTCCTTGAGAACCGTTGATGCAGGCATGTACTTGTTCCATCATGGATATGTATCGGTTACAGATCGAGTACTTTTCGTTTCCGGCGAATACAATCCCGCCACGAGTGGAACCAATACGATCCAAATCCTATCGATCAAAGATTTGATTGATTATTCCGCAAAACAGGGCATTCCCTATTAAGATCCGATTGGCGTTCCTCTCTCCATGAACTATCGAAGATTTTAATTAAGACCGGCACGATCCTGGCCGAAATTAGCAGTGTGAGTGATTCTTATTTGGTTTGTGACGTTATCTGAATTTTCATCGTTGAGTGCGCAGGGATTGTTATGTTCGATTGGATCGTGCCTTATATTGGGCATGAGAGGTTGTTTCCTGTTTACGCCCAAACGCTGGAAAATCAAGTGGATTTTCTGGTTCCCCGTTCTATTCATTCCGTTAACCTATTAATTCTGGGAGGTGTCTTGGTTATAGGTATCCTCCTGGTATTTGTTATTTTTTATGCGATACGAAGAAAAATTCATTTTCAACATTTTCTCAGACAGATGGAGTCTTTGCGGCTGAATGAGGAAGAAAGAGGTACTTTTGTGTATATGGTCAAAAGTTATTCTCCTCAAAGACCGGTTCGCGTTTTGCATTCACCCCAGATTTTCGATGAGATGGCTTCCCATGAAATGCTTCGCATTCTGGCGGGAGATGAATCGCAGGGTACCAAAGAAAAATTTGTCGATACGGTTTATAAAATAAGAACAGTGACTCATTTTTCTGAAGGGGAGCCGGAACCGTAATTAATTTCCCCTGTCTGAAACCATCCTGCTTTTTTATTTCCCTCATCGATATCATGTTGTAATCGATTGGTGTTCCTTTATTCTGGAAACGCTACCTAGATTCCAGATATTCTTTTGAGATATTATTGAAACAGTAGTTGTTCTTGGTTGTCCTGTTGAAGGATAGTCGTGGATGACTGAACTAAACTTTAGTCGATAGTGAGAGCGCTTATGAATCGAACCATACGTACCCGTCTTTTCATCGTGATTGTATTCACTATATCGATGGGGATTACCATCGATAAATCGGAAGGAGTGGATTCCGGATCACCCTCTTTTCGAGAGGCAGTCGAACTGGATTGGGCACTTCAGGAAAAACGCCGGGAACGCGAACCCTCTGATCTAGCCGCGATTCAAGATGCCTTGAAAAGGGGAGACGATCTGCTGAGCGATTTCCAAACGCAATTCAAACAACTCGATCTTTCCACCCGGATGATTGAATGGGATCGATTGAAAGACCGGGGGGGGCGTTTGGATTCCTTCACCGAACAAGAGAGATTATCCCTCTATCGTGAAATACGTTGGTTGATTCGAGATATCGCTTTCCAGAATCCTCTTATTGCCGACAAGAAAGTAATTTTCCAACAAAGAAAACGATTCATCTGCCAAATGCTCCATGAATATCTTGGGTATTACTACGATTATGCAGATATCGCGGGAGGAGGCGTATTCCGGCTGGAAAATCCCGGTTATTCCTTTGCAATGCAAGATTTAATCGATGGCCGGCTTCCACGAGGGAATTACACGACACTATCGCTTTCCTTCGATGCTCGGACTATTTATTTTGCTTTCGCCGAACGGGCATCAACCAAACCGGATTTTTATTCATCCGAACGGAAATGTTTCCACCTGTTTTCCATGAACGCGGATGGCGGTGGTCTTCGCCAATTGACGGATGGAATTTATGACGATTTCGATCCCAGTCCGCTTCCCGATGGTGATATTGCTTTTATGTCCACACGCCGGGGAGGTTTTGGGCGCTGCCACAATGTTTGGGAGCCGCTACCCGCCTATACCCTGCATAAAATGAAACCGGATGGGAGCAATATTCGGACGCTTTCCTTTCATGAAACCAACGAATGGCATCCCAGTGTGTTGCACGATGGCCGTATCGTATACATCCGCTGGGATTATGTGGATCGTTCCGCTGCCAATTTCCACGGATTATGGACGGTGAATCCCGACGGCAGCAATCCAATGTCTCTCTTCGGCAATTACACCATGACGATCAATGCCTGTTATCAACCGCGGGCGATTCCCGGGTCGGATCGTATTATTTTCGTAGCCGGAGCGCATCATGCCGATGTGGGGGGAGCTCTGGTGATTGTCGATCCCAAGCAAACCGCTTTAGATTCGGAAACCGGGGAGGACGATTTTGGTTCGCTGGAGGTACTGACTCCCGAAATCTGTTTTCCGGAGGGAGTGGGTTGGCCGTCCAGCTATTTCCATAGTCCCTGGCCATTGTCTGAGAACTATTTCCTGGTTTCCTTCAGTTTCGATCCATTGCCGGGAATGGGGCCGCATGTCGATGAAGACACATCCACCGGGATTTATTTATTCGATCGATTTGGAAATATGGAATTACTCTACCGCGAAGAAGGAATATCCTGTATGTATCCCATTCCATTGTGTCCGCGTCCTGTTCCACCTTCGATTCCGTCGGTTTTGGATTCGAATCTTGGAGAGAGCGGAGAATTCATGCTTTCGAATGTGAATAATAACCATATTCCTCTCCCCGATTCGCGTCCTATTAAAACATTGCGGGTATTTCAAATACTTCCTAAAACCGAAACGCATGTCGCCAATCAACCGCGATTGGGGTATGCCAATGCGGAATCCGCCAGGATGTTTTTGGGAACGGTTCCCGTGGAAGAAGATGGTTCTGCCTATTTCAGGGCTCCGGCACGCGTTCCGCTCGCATTTCAAGCTGTCGATGCGAATGGCCGGGCAGTGCAGGGAATGCGGAGTATTGCTTATCTGCAACCCGGTGAGCGGCGGGGATGCGTGGGATGTCATGAATCCGTAGGCCAGACTGCTGGGTTAACACGCCCTCTGGCTTTTCAGCGCGATCCATCCACCATTCAACCCGGTCCCGATGGGACTCATCCCTGGAGTTTTCCCCGACTAGTACAACCAATACTCGACCGCCGATGCGTTCGGTGTCACGATGGCGTTGGGGAGAATCAAAATCGCCCGAATCTATTGGGGAATACTCAGAATCAATTCACCGTTTCATACGAGTCTTTGAAGTCATATATACGCTGGTATGAATGGGGAGATAACTCGATCCAACAAACCGTAACTCTTCCTGGATTGATGCCCGCCGATGTCAGTCCCTTGACGGCGATTCTCAATAGTCCCATTCACCTGTCATACAGCGAAATAAGCGAAGAAGAACGGAAAATTCTCTATTTATGGATGGATGGGAATGCCAGCTTTTACGGGTGCTATTCCCCAGCCGAACAACTTGCGCAACTGGATGGGGAATCTATTCCTCCTCCAAAAGTACAATGAAATTCTTCCATGTTTGTGGAATTGAAAAGCGAAAAGGAGTGGGCGATGTCTGAAAAAGGTACTATCAACCGGCGGCGGTTTATGGCGGTTTCGGCGCCTGTGGCAGCTTTCACGATTGTTCCCCGTCCTGTATTGGGAGGAACAAAATTCATTGGCGCGAACGATAAGATTCGGATCGGATATGTGGGAACCGGGACTCAGGGTATCCGGCAATTGATCGAAGCGTTGCCCAAACAGGACGTCAAGATTGTTTCTGTATGCGATCCCAACACTCGAAGCGCCGATTATGTGGAATGGTCGAAGAATGAAATCCGGGATAAAATCCGGGATTTTTTGAATAAACCCAATTGGGGTGAAGGCGTAAAAGGGTGTTGTTGCGGCCGGTTGGTGGGCAAGGAAATTGTCGATACCTATTATGCGAAAGACAAAAAAGGAGAAGAAAATTCCGGGTGCAGCGATTACAGCGATTTCCGGGAGATGCTGGAAAAAGAATCCGATCTGGACGCCGTTTACATAATGACTCCAGATCATTTACATGCCACCATCGCTATCGCCGCCATGAAGAAAGGAAAACACGTAATTACCCATAAGGCGATTTCCAATATATTTCATGAAATTTGTCTGGCCGTGGATACTGCGTCTCAATCGCAAGTGGCGACTCACCTGTTTTGCGCTTCCGGTAGTAAAAGCACGGCGACTCTCTGCGAGTGGATCTGGGGGGGAGCGATCGGTCCGGTTCGAGAGGTCCACAATTGGTCTTCCCGGCCGGTTTGGCCGCAGGGTATGACCGAATTGCCAAAAGAGAACGTTCCTGTCCCCAAGGGTATGGAATGGGATTTGTGGTTGGGCCCGGTTCCTCATCGCCCCTACCATCCTTCTTATACGCATGCCGTGTTTCGCGGGTGGTACGATTTCGGTGCGGGAGCATTAGGCGATATGGGACATTACAGTTTTTATCAGATTTTTAAGATTATGAAACTGGGATCGCCAATCAGCGTCGAAGCCAGCCGAAGTCAATATTGGGCGATTGTCGGTCAAACCTGGAAAAAACAAGTGAACACCGTCTCCTATCCCCGGGCGTCTCTGATTCACTGGGAATTCCCCGCTCGCGAGGATATGCCGCCTCTTTCCTTGTATTGGTACGATGGGGGGTTACGCCCTCCGTTGATGCGCGAGTTGGAAATCGATAATCGAGAACTAACGGAAGAAGGGCTGCTGTTTGTCGGCGATAACGGAAAGATTTTCTGCGATTTTATGGGTGGCGAACCGCGGCTTATTCCAGAAGAAAAAATGCGGGCGTATCAAAAACCGCCAGAAACGCTGCCCCGACCCACGGAAGAATTGGATCAATGGATACGCGCTTGCAAGGGAGAAGGACCGTCGGATGCTTGTTTTGCCAATGTATATCCATTCAGTGAAACGATTGCATTGGGGAATATCGCTCTGCGCGTCAGCAAGAAGTTGAAATGGGATACGGGTAAAAAGGAATTTACGAATTCCAGCGAAGCAAATGAATTGCGCTTTCGAAAATACCGACCGGGCTGGGAACTGTGAAACGGATCTTCCAGAGCCCAAACGAGGATAAGTTCAAGGAGGGGAGGGGGATAG
>CAZFOX010000022.1:0-2677 GCA_964520565.1 uncultured bacterium
CGGCCCTAAAAATCCCAGGATTTCTCCTTCGGCCACTTCGAACGATACCTGATCGATCGCCGTCACACGGCCATACGTTTTCCTGATATTGTCTGCAATAATCATGGTTTCCTCGCTACTTGTGAGAGTGAAACTACAGATTGGCAAGCGCCCAGTAAAATTGAATGGTATTAACGAATCAGGCCGAGTAAAGTAACTCAGCCGTGAAATATTATTCGGTTCGCTCGAATAAAAAAAAACCTTCGGAGCGTGTCCGGTTGTTCGCTAAGAGATTTACCGGGCGCTATATTCTATCGATTTCTACAATTTTGCAAGATCTATGAAATTACTAATTCGTAGGAATGGGAGAGGAACGTTCTTTGATGAGGGTAATCCGGTTGCCTTTGTCGTTGAATTCCACATGGCTCATAAAAGCGCGGATTAGAAATAGCCCCCGGCCATGACTGGAAAGTAGTTCCATTTCGTCCAGCGATTCGGGTAAAGATCGCCAATTGAATCCTTTTCCTTGATCTTCGATACTAAAAAAGACGCAGTCGCGCTTTAGATGGCGAGTGATAATCACCTTTCGATTGACAAACGGTTCGACTTCGCTGCGTTCTTTGACAATCTTATTGAATTCGAGCATCTGTTCCAGCGATACACCTTTGATACTGGATTCGATTTCCAGATTTCCGTGAACTACGGCGTTGACCAGCGCTTCATCCAGCGCAAAACGAACATTGGTCAATTCGGCTTCGTTGCAGATACCGATCCGGTCGATTTTATCGGTCAATAAATCGATTAATGGAAGTGTATACTGCAGATCGTTGGGCAATGTGTAGGTCAGATGATCTTCCACAAAGAAATCGAAAATCTGCTGCTCCAATTTTTTTCGGAATCGCATGCGCAGGATTTTGCTGGCTACGGTATACACCATGTCGACTTCCTGCGGTTTTAAGAGAAAATTGGATGCACCCAGGCGCAACGATTCGATGACATCCTCCCGCCGGCCGTACCCCGTCAGGATAACGACCGGCAAATCCGGCCGCTGCTGGCGTAGCTCGGCGAGCAACTCCATTCCCCCCATGACAGGCATGCGAAGATCAGTAAAAACCAGGTCGATTTCTTTTTCCTGTTGGCATACCTCCAATGCTTCTTTGCCATTGTTCGCCGTTAATAACCGGTAATTACCCGCTTCCTGAAGCATGGTAACCAGGAGCTCGCGGATGATCTTTTCGTCATCGACAATGAGGATGGTTCCTTCTTTCATTCGACTTTCCTATGAACAGATTGGAGATGAAACCTGGCTCAAAATATTAGAAATTCAGGAATCTGCTAATTCTTTCAAGGCTCCCTTATGTATTCTACGAGAGCAACTCGCAGAATCGCCTTGCAAGAATCAAATAGATTCATTATTGTTCAAAAGCCCCTAAAAAGAATATTAAACCTCCTTTTCCCACAAAGGTTTACACGGTATCTCCTCATCGAAAATCAGACTGTAAACTCGTTCATCCGCAAATACGGAGAACGGAAGCATTGTAAAATAATATAATACTTGACCATTTAAAAATGAAAACGCCAGTCCATTAAAATCTGGGATAAATTGTAATTTTTCCTGGGGGAAATGAAATGCAGAAATAGTACCATCGTGGATTATGGTATTTTATTTGAAGGGATTTCCCGGCAATCTCTGCCAGGCATATTTCAGGATACCCTTCGCCAGATGCAGGGGAGAAAATCCGATGGGAATCAATTCCGGGAACTGGAAAGATGCAATCCGTGCCTCAGTCAAAGGCAGGCCGTGTAAAACAATCTTTTGGATCTCTGCCGAAGGGAATTCCATTTCTTCGGCCATGCGTAACACGAAATGATCGCGTTTTGCATGATTCAGTACTTCGGCGATTATGCGATCGACGGCGAGAGCGTCGTTCCCGGCCAGAATCAGGCCGATATCGACAGGCCTACCACTTCCCGGTCCCTGGCCTTCCATTCCAACTACCGCATCGACAATCGTCAATCCGGGCGATATTTTTTCATAAAGTGCCAAAAGCATGGCGGCAAAAGCATCAATGCTCGATTGACATCTGAAATGCCAATACGCCTTTCGCCGTCCTGTCACACATCCATAAAGGTTCTTGACCGATCCGGTGATCAATAACTGCTGGTGCGATTTCAATTTTGGCAGATTGACGATCAAATCCATCTCTTGCAATACACGGCTGATGGCGGGGGTGGCGATACCTCGGGTTTTTTGTTGGTGCTGCCAGCCATTATGAGTGGGTTGATGGAATTCGAGAATCGGAATTCCCAGGCGTTCGGCCACTTCGCCAATTCCGCATTTTTGTGCATTACGGGATGCGCTGGCCAGCGGGGGGCTATCGCCAAGAAAAACCTGCGCTCCACAATCGAGGGCTAATCGGGCTACCGCCTCCACGATGGAAGGATGGGTAGTGATAGCTTTCTCGGCCGGTTTTCCAAACAAGAGGTTGGGTTTTAAGAGAACGCGATCGCCCAGGCGGCAGAAAGCGGAAAATCCGCCCCAAGGTTCCAATGATCGTTCAACCGCGGCCTGAACGCAATGAGTATCGTAGGATTGGCAGCGTTGAATGGAAACAGGAAATAATTCATGCATCAAATCATAAACCCAATTCGCGGCTCCAGGCGATGGCTTTGGGAATGCCTTCCTGGAGAGGCGTCT
>CAZFOX010000022.1:2687-16144 GCA_964520565.1 uncultured bacterium
CCAATAGTTTGCGCGCTTTGGAAATATCGGCGATGTAACGGGTCACTTCGCCTGGATTGGGAGGTGTAAAGGTGATATTCGGTTCGACGCCGACGGCCTTGCTGATCAAATTGGCCAAATCCAACAGGCTGTTCCCCTCGCCGTAGGCCAGATTGATCGTTTGATTGCTGACCTCTTTTTTTAAAATTTTTTCGATCCCCAGAACGATTCCCTGTATGCAATCGTCCACATAAGTGAAATCGAGAATCTTTTCTTTTCCGTGGATGACGATCGGCAAGCCCTGTGAAATACGTTTGATGAATAAAGGCGTGACTCGTTCCATTCGTTCCAGATCGTTATCGTAACGTCCATATACATTACTGAATCGGAAAACGATATAGGGCAGGCCATAGCATTGCGCGTACGAATAGATGAATGCTTCGCCGGCGATTTTACTCGCCGAATACGGACTTTCCGCCACAACAAAATCGGCGCAGGTTTCATCGGTGACGTGACGGTGAATGTCGCCGTAGACCTCTCGCGAACTGGCAAAAATAACCGGGATTTCCGCAATGCGCGCACTTTCTGCCACTTTGAAGGTCATGTCGACATTTTCCAGGGCGCGGGAGGGTTCTCTTACGAGCTCGTAAACCTTGGCATGGGCGGCCAGATGAACCACCAGTTCGATACGGAATCCTTTGATCAGTTCCAATAAACGGCCAACACAATCTCCGGTTAGATCGACACGGCGCATGGGAAGCGCATTCGTCCAGGTGTTCTCCCGAATATCGACCCCAAGTACACTATGACCTTCTTCCAGGAGTCGCAGTCCCAGGTTCGTACCAATCTGTCCGCTCGATCCGGTAATTAGAATGTTCAAGTCGGTAAACTCCTTTTATTTCTATCGGCACGCGTCTGTTTTCTGAAAAAACAGACCAACGTAGTTATCGAGCCAAGCAGGCCCCGCCAAACCTTTTGCAACTCTTGCTAGTAGTATGACCGTCTGGAATTGCCGGGTTTCTCTCCCGATCCGCGAACTCGGGTATTCCCTCTCCCAGTAGGAAAGGGTCAGGGTGAGGAAAAGGGGAAAGCACACGTACCCGTCATATCGTCTTGGTCGATCTACTAGAGCGGTTCTCAATAATTTGTATAGTAATTTCACGCTCCATCTTCGAAAAAGCCAATCGTTTCTGACCTTTTCGAAACTCGAACAGGAACACCATTATTAGAACCACACCAACACATGCTGAATCATGGCGGTTTCAATCACCATCGTCAAGAACTATCGGGATTCCTGTCAAAGAAAAAGGGCGGTGAATCGCTCACCACCCTTTCATATTACATAGGATTAATCGGTAAAACTCAGTGGAGATCCCAGTCGCCCAGACCGACCGGTCCACCGACTAATTGAACGACAGCCCATCCGGTTTCATCGTTCCAATATTCACCGGCTGTACCATCCAATCGAGTTGTCCAATATCCCCACTTGCCTGAACGATCGGCATTCCCGCCGTCGTTGCTGTTCATCAGGATATCAAAACCGACGACCGTGCGATCCGGAGGATCGAGAATCTGCGCTTTGGTAACTTGATATTCAACGATATATTCCTTCTCGCCTTTGACCTTGGCGCCGAAATTCCAATAAGCGCCATCGGTGCTGGCATAACCGCCATTGGCTAACTGAGCCGGGGTGGGAACATCGTTACCGGAGGTTTGGGCGCCGTTCCCCAGAACCGTCGCCTGGAATCCGTATTTACCGTTTTCCTTCGTGGTTTGACGATTAAGGTTGCCGTCGAAATAAATCTCGGCGGAATCGTTCTGCCAGACACTTGCACCGGTCACAAATTCGAGGGCGTCGCCGTCGATGACATCCAGCGCGCAATAAATGTAATCGCGGTTGTGGAACATATAGAAGGTCACGTTCTCCTTATCAACTGGATAAGCGTTTCCGCTGATGTGAACTCCCGGCGGATTGGTATCGCCGTCTGCATGGCCGAATTTTTCCTTATAAGCGCCATCGTATTCACCCGCGCTCATTTCGCCATCCAGCGTCACTTTTCGATCGATGAACGGAACGTCCCAGTTTACCTTGAATAGACTGTTGACTCCAGCAATTACCGATTTGACACCACCTTTATCGATCTCACCGCTGAAGAGCACGTATCCAACTTTGGCAGCCGCTGCTGTGATATCCAGATCGTAGGTCATGGCAACGGAACCCGACGCATTGGTCAAATTCCAGGTGATCTTACCGCCCGAGAAGGACGCCGATCCATTTGTGGTTTTAATATTGGAGGCCGTCACACCCGTGGGTAATGTTTCGACAACCGTTGCACTGGCCTGTCCGCTGGGAACTACGTCTACCGATATCTTCGCACCGGTAACTTTGCCGCCGCCTTCCGGCAGAACTGAAGTCGGCATACTGCGTTTTGCCAGTACCAACTGAATAGTTGGGACCGCGATTTTCACGTTATCCGCCGTTGCTTCGACCAATTCGGTATTGTCGTCATGGTTGGTAATGCACAAACCGTATGCGACCGTATCTTTCATGGTGAAATTTTCCAAAATATTTCCGATTTGCCAGGTAGTTCCGTTTTCGGAAAACTCCGTTACCATGATATTGGCTTCCGCAATGCGGGTTACACGCAACCACAAGCCTTCCGCGGTTGCTTCAACAGGAGCCAGGTTTTCCGGCGCATCGAAATACATCTGCCGGCTATCGGAAGCGCCACCGGTCGATAGACGCCATCCTGCATCCGCGCGATCTCCAAAGTTATATCCGCGCAGAATGGAATAATAAGTCTTCGATCTTGCATCCGCACCATCTTCGCGGATCATGACGCCCACCTTGGACCATTCATTCGCGCCTGGATCCACCCAATTGACGCGAGCGGTTATGGTCTGGCTTCCCGAGAGTTCTTTGTAAACAAAGAACCCTTCGTCATCGTTGTTCCAAATATCGTCGCCGTTGCCCTTCAGCGTGTAAACGTTATTTGCAAACGACACACTGCCGGGAACATGCGCCGTTCCCCTTGGACCCCAACTGACTGTTTTGTCGAAGATACCTTGCGAGTAAGCCGAGGTACCTATCAGGCAAAACAGGGCTACGAGTAATACAAACTTTCCTTTCATACGATATACCTCCCCGATAATGGTTAAGAAAACATCTCACTCAATTTATCACAAAACAAATTGGAAAGTCAATCTAATTAATGATATTTCGAATGAATAAAAGAGATGTGGAATATAAATCAGTAATATTATTCCCTATGGATTGTCAATATTTTTAACATTTATATGCAATAACTTGTTATAATTCAGTTTCAAGATGTCAACTCTATTATTTATATTAGATAATCCATTGTTCATTGATGATGATTCGACAAAAAGTGGCTTGAAGATGAAACTCACGCTATATCTTTTACCAGTCACTTTGATCTGGCCTCAATGTCTTGTAGATAGAAATTACGTTGATGACTTTTAACCGTTTCGTCATTGATGGGTAGTATCAATAACGCAGAATGAAAACAAAAAAAAACCGGTCGATTAGACCGGTTTCTCTTTAATCGATTGGTTGGAATAATCGATCTTATTGCATTGAAACTTTGGCAGTATCCTGGTCGCGCTCTTCTGGATTGAGTCCGATTTCATTGGAATCATTCTCCGAATCGGATTCCTCACTGGTGGATTCCTGGCTGATGGATTTCGTTTGATACCCTTCAATGATCGAATGGGCTTCTTGCAAACCCTCCAGCAAGATATCCAATCTCCCTCCTGCCAACTCAGCCAGAGATGTGAAATTGTGCAACATATCGCGCAACGTTTCCGCTTTTTCCGGTGTGCCGGATTCGTTCAGCAAGGTTTCGGTTCTTGTTTTCACTTCCAGGACCTGGCTGTCGATCTGTGAGCGTAAGTCGTTAACTTTTAAGGAGATGGATTGCAGAGAGGCCATTAACTGACCGAACTCGGGCATTTCAGTAAATGGAAGGGCACTTGATTGAGAACCCGTTGTCTGGCTGGTCACGTTCTTTTGAAGGTTTTCTATCTGGGTAGAAACACCCTGCAGCGATTGCGCCAGATTACGAATTTCCGCCGCTGTTTCCTGTTTGGAGTTTTCCAACTGCGATTTGATTTCGATCTTCGTTCCTTCCATGCCTTCGCTGGTCATATACAACGCCCGCAGCAGGGATTCGCTGGTGCTGTCGATTCGCTGTCCCATTTCCTTGATTTTGTCCTGAATCTCGGCGACCTGGGTTTTCATCTGCTGAGTAATGGAGGAGGAAGCGTCAGATAGAGTTTTTAACTGCTCCTGGTTGGCTTTCTGCCATTCGGGGATACTGGCGCTCAGTTCACGGACCGTACTTTGGGAAGTGGCAATTTCATTTTTCATCATCGAAATACGTTGAGCCAAGGCGGTCATTTCAGCGCTCAGTTTCATGGACCCTTCATTTGCTCCAGTCGCAACCGAAGTCATATTAGAGGCCAGCTCGGCAAGTTGTTTCCCATTGGTTTCATTCGATTGTTTTACCAGATCTTCTAATGATCGGGCATTGGTGTCGATATGCGCCCGGATTCCCGAGTTCATTTCTGCCAGGTTGTTATCTAGATTCGTAACGGCGGCTAATACAGCTTCGCTGGATGTACGGTTCGCACGCTGGATAGTGTCGGCATTTTGAGCGATTTCCCGATTGCCCGCCTCCACGAGAGCCGTTAATTGGGTCAATCCATTCTGAATCGATTCCTGTTGAGTTTGGAGCAGAGTGGCGATTTCATTATGCGATGTTTTTTCAAGTTCTCTGAACTGGTCGGTTACTACTTTTCCGTTCTGCTCGATGGCGGCAAGGGTCGCTGATTGATTCTCTTCCTGCTTCTGGTTTAAATCCAACAATCCTTTAGCCAGGATCGAGGAGGTATCGTCGATTTTCGAGTGTATTCCATTGGAAAATTGGGAGATTTGAGAGTTCAGGGTTGTCCGGGTTGTATCGGCTACAGAAGTAACCTGTTGTTTGGTTTCATTCGTGAATCGTTCTTCCATGCCCTGCAGGCGGTAATCCATATATGCAGCCATTCCAATCCACGATCCGACAACGGTAACTAATCCGGCAACAACCAGTCCCGCGGCCGATCGGGTTCCATTTCCGCTCTCCAACCCGTTAACGGGAGGAGCACCATTCTTTTCTGGAATTTTGCTACTGTCTGTCATGATTGAAACTCCTTTTTAATTAGACCTGGAAAGGTGAGAGTGAAATTGAATCTGACTGACTTTCCTCCTGACAATCAGATCCGGCGAAATTGGGTTTGATTCTTGAAAGAAGCTGATTGATTCTCCGCAGGTTATGCTGTTATACACTTCGCTATAGCATTGGGTGAAATGCGGTAGAAACAACCTTTCTTTCAGAAACATGCCAGAATGTCAAGTATTAATATATGACATCCCGGTTTCATTCGATTCCGGCCCGATCTCTAACGAGGAGATACATTGGGCCAACTTACGGTTTGAATAAAAAAAGGAAAACAACAAAATGGGAAAAGGATTTACTTTTCCATCGGTAGGAGACTGCTAGGAATCACGAAAAAACAGCCGCGCACGATTTTTCAATCGTGCCCCTGATAAAGATGGGTCTCGTGCATCTCAAAACTTCTATCGTAAATAAAACACAAGCCTGCTTCGTAATTTATACCCAACGCAGGACTGGTTTTCTTTTCAAGAGACTACGGTCTGAATCGGGGATTTCACGGTCAATCATCGAGCACATGCCATTTTTGCACTCATCCATAGCGTCTCAACCGGTTCGATCCCTCAACCCCGATTCAATAAGGTACTATATTGCCAGCAGGTTGTTTGGATGTCAACGAAAAAAATACGTTATAGTAAAAAAAATCTTTTCATGAAGCATAATAATAAGAAATGATTGATAACGATGGAGAAAAACGTTGGTTTATTCCCGGAACAATTGACTAATCGATCCAAGAGATGTGAAATACTTTTTAGAATTCTCTCTATTCGCCTTAAGTTTCTGGAGGTCGATTCATGGGCAGAGAAGCCCTGTCAGCCATTCGAGATGCCGTACGGCTTCAAAAAGCGATTCCTATCGATTTGAAAGTGGAATATCGCGTGGTCTATAGCACTTTGCAAGGAAACATGCCGGTCAACGACCGTATCCATGGATCGATTCTGGATATTCCCGTGAACATCCGGCTGGAATATACCATCATGCCGAATACTTACGGTAGTTTCCCCGTCAATTTCCGTTTTTTAGGAACCATCGGCGATATGCACATTCATGGCAAAATGCCTTATACCATGGTTTATTCCACCATTGCTGGTAATTATCCCATTAATACCGGGATCGACATTCAAATGAATGGCGCTTTGTATCATCTGGAAATGCCAAGAACCATGCTTTTAGGCCGGGCTCGTGGTAGCGGTACGGGAAGTGGAGGAGGAAAAGCCAAAAGGGTTTTTGCTCCAAGGTTTGTAAGAGGTAAAATGCTTTTAGTGGATGAAATAGGGGGTGGAGGTACAGGCGCCTATTATGAAACCTGCCGACCGGTTCCTTCGGGAATTCGTGGGATGATTGAAGATATCGAGGTCGACTTACGATTCAATCATACCTATTATCTCAATACCAGTAGTGGACGGAATCCGATCAATAATCGTCTCTTTGGATTCTTACGGGAAGCGAGCGAGCGCAATTAGCCGTCCTTAATTTTTGCATCTCACTCCAGGATCAATATAAAGACCATAATTCGATTTTCGTATTAGGATCGGGTATCCGTTCCACCTCCTCTTTTGTATAGGATATAATCTCTAACTTCCTCAAATGTTCCAGGTTACTATCCAGTAAGAATACTTCCGCTTCGGTGATGGCTCCCCATTGTTTCGTTGTGGTCAGAACGGCAACACCATAGGTATCTCCTATGGGATGTTCGAACAGTACCCAAAACTTGGCGTTCCAGCAGTGTCCTTGCGCGGTATAAACCAGATTCCAATAGTCGTTTTCTCGGATCGATTCGCCGCCGATAAGCATATCAGCATAAACCAAGTTCGCATAAACGAACCCGGTTCCCAGTAAGCGATGGCGAATGTTTTCATACAGTCTAATTCGTTGACCGTTTTCCAAGACCAAATCGTGCAGGTTGATCAGACCCTTGTCATCGCTGGGAGTTTTATAGTCAATCAATTCTTCAAACGAACCTCCTTCAAATTGCCCAACAGTATGTAATTGGTTGATAATTAATTCGTTATCGAATATGACTTCATATCGGCTTTTATTCTCATTCTCGACTTGCATTCCTTGGATGGTCAATGTGAATTTCTTGTTTTGGATCAAAAAAGAATGATTATATTCATACCTCATAATGAGATTATTAACCGGGGGATTAAAGACTTCGGCCTTGATAATCCCCGACCCCTGCGGTAAAGCGACGATACGCTGAGGACCAAACTCGAAACGTTCAATCAGATTTAATTCAAATTCACCGGATTGAACCGGAAGAGAGTGTAATCCCGGGATCAAATGAATCATGGAATGAACGCCGTATTCTTCACGAATCGTTCGGCTCATGTTGAACGTAGAGGCCATGCGAACATTGTTTGGAATATTTAACGTTACTTTTTCTACCTGAACGGGAGGTTGATTCGTGGATGCCATCAGAGTGGGACGAATTTGCTTAATAACGAACTGCCCCTTATCGTACTTAAATTCAATATCGAAAAAGATTTGATCGCGAGTAAACTCTTGTGTATCGACCGGCATCATGTCATCGATATACGATAAGTAGGTGACCATTTCCTGTAATTGATCGTCGCTGAGTATCCATTGATTGTCCTCGGTTAATGAGGATTTACGGGCTCGTTGAATTTCACGGATGGAACCCCATTCCATTTTTAGAATGTCTTTTTCAGGAATCACTCCAGTACCTGGCTGAACAACACTCTCATCGCCCAGTTGAACGTTTATGACATAATAATCCTTGCGTCCCGTTATGGGATCCCCTGTGAAGGCCACTCCATTGCAGTCTTCGGCAGGATAAGCGCGGGAGACAAGAGTGCCCATTCTCGATTTTAGATGATCGATCTGATAATAGTCTCTCTCTTCAAAAGCCTTTGGTTTCCATAGACTTGCCCAAACTCTTTTCAGGCCGCGCTCGATGGTTCTTTCGTTTTGTTCTGCTTCATCGCAATGAGAAGGACCCTTATTATCTTCATCAAGGCTATCCCGTGCGCAGACCGATGTGGAATCATAAAGACCCGCTCCATTAAAAGCGATATCGTCCTCGGCGTTGGAAGAAGAACGGAAACGAACTTTAACATCAACAGAACCATAGACTTCTGTTATTTTGTTTATGATGGTTTGAATCAAAGCCGGATCGATTTCACCATGATCCCGCATATACTCTATGAAATAATCCAACCGTTCAGTCCGGTATTTGGTATCGCTTCGAAAGCGGGTATCGAAAAGCAGAATTTGAATAAATTCCTCATAAGTAACGAGAGCATTTGAATCGGTTGGATGGGGGATCAGATTGCTCAGCATGAATTCATGATAGTATCGAAACGGTATGGCAAAACCATCCACCAGAAACGGAAGACCGTTACCTTCATTGAAATAACTATCTGAAAATACAGAATATAATAGTCCTAATTGCGAAGCTTTCCCACCGAATCGCCGACTCAGAGAGTCAAAGAAATCGAGATTCTTCATATCGGGTAAAGATACTAATTGGTCAAACTCGTCATCCGGTTCTTGTAATGAGGCGGCCTTGGGGCGGTGTTCGTTCCACCAATCTTCGGCTTCTAAAAGATCGACAGGGAATTCGATTTCATACTTATCGTTGAGAATAGATAACTTAATTAACTCTCCTTCATAAGGCTGAAACACTTCCAAGGGCTTTTGGATATAAGCGTTAGGCGTTCCCCGGCGAATAGAACGGACGTTTACATGAGATAATTCTCCCTGGCGTGTCCCTGTGATGATGCCCGCTACGACGGTTTCAATATCGGTGGGGGCGCTATCGATCACGACGATGTCCTGCCACCCGATCTGCCCCTCCGCTACGGCTTGATCCAGGTCGTCAAGCGTAAATCGCCGGATTCGGCCATAATTCACACTGGGAGAATAGGCTTCGTATTCCGGCTCGATCAAGCCAGTGGGTAAATAGATGGGGAAGCCGGGATTTGTCCATTGTCTGGTTTGTTCGATTTCCGCTGGAGTCATGGGGGAGAACGCAAAGGGCCGAAGCTTCATGCTTTGAGCAAGTTTAATATATAGATTCAATATATCATCCGGTTGAAGAGAAGAATTCGGCGTTGAATAAACATTGAAACCATAAAGTAATTCTCCCTGATGAGTGTGGAATTGATAAATCGCACCTGCATAATAGGTTCTGGTTTGAGGATTAATAACCATATCCATATATTCTGTGGGAGTTAATCCGCTGAATCGTTCGGGGAATTCATGGATCAGAAACTCCAGATGCAGCAGATATTGATTGACATTTTGGAAAACCGTTTGAAGAAGAAGGGGATCGTCTTTTGCGGGGGATAGAAACTTGGTGGTTCGCAATAAATCGCTACGGCTGTTGTCGGTAATGGATAATGACTCATAATCCGCAAGTGTATTGATTTCAGGCATCCAGGGCGTATCGGCGCAAAATGGATCTTGGGATAATAAGAGACCAAAGCCAAAGGTTAAAAAATACCAGTTAAGCCGCTTTTTCATGGGGAGTTACCTTAATTTATCTAAATGAGGTTTATGAAGGTCGAATAAGCCGATTCTTATTGATTCATAACAGGATATATCTCGAGGGATTGATTCTGTTTCATTTTTCTATAAAACAAAGGATTGCTTCACTTCGTTCGCAATGACAGAACAAAAAGACGAGGATGGAGCGCGGGCGTCCCCGCCCGCAAGCCTTTACTACGAACCTCTTACTCTAACCAACAACCAACGGACGAAAAGCCAGATTGCTTCACCTCGTTCGCAATGATAGAACGATAGAACGAATATGGAGCACGGGCGTCCCTGCCCGCGTGGTGCTCCAACTATACTTGATCTCTCTTGTAATGATCTAAGATTTCTACTTTTGCGCGTCTTTTTCTTTCTGAAGAATCTTGTCCCATTCTTCCACGGTCATGACGGGTTCTTTGTGTCCCCAGTGACATGTGAAGCAGGTAATTTTGATCTTGGAATCCTTGAAGTATTTATCATTAATTTCATTGACCATTGTCAACATCTGCCTGGCTTTATCCTTGTGGAGTTTTGGGACATCCTGGGCAAAATCTTTCAGCTCGTGGCAGAATTTACAATCGACTCCTAATGATTTCGTAATGGTTTTCATTTCGTTCTGTAAATCGACGACAGAATCGATCGCCATAATTTGTAAATTCTTACCGGCTTTCCCTTTGCTGGTTTCTAATTTCTCGTCTGCTCCCCATAAGCCGATTCCTTTGGGAAGAGAGACGAAGGCAATTAACAGAATCGCAATCAATGCGCTGGAAAGGAATATGTTTTTCATTTCAAACCTCTTAAGTAGAATTGGTTGAAAAATCTCATTTAGTTTAACAGAAATTAGAAAGAGTACAAATTAATTTAAATTACGAGTTGGAAACGTGGCATTGAAATCGGCATAAATTGAATGGATCCCCTCATCTTCCCATTCGGTAGTGCTACAATGGCACTTTCCAGAGTTCTTCAGGAGAGTAGGATAGATGATTCCCATTTACTATTGGAAGCAAACCTCAAAAGAACAGCGGAATAAGATATTAAGCCGTTCCGCTCAGGATATCAATCAGTTTGTTCCGCAGGCGCAAAAGATCGTCGATGCAGTCAAGCACCAAGGCGATGCGGCCATTGTTCAATTCACCTGGGAATTCGATGGAGCGGATATTACCAATCTGGGTTTGAGAGTCACTCAGCAGGAAATCGATAATTCGGAAAAGAATCTCACTGATCCGGTCAAAAAAGCGATAGAAATATCGTATGGGAACATAAAGACCTTTCACGAACGCCAGATGCCGGAAGAATTTTGGATGACCGAAATTATGCCCGGCGTCATGGGGGGTGAAAAAATTACGCCGATTGAAAGTTGCGTTCTTTACGTTCCCCGGGGTACCGCGGCTTATCCATCCGTCATGCTGATGCTGGGAATCCCTGCCAAGGTGGCGGGTGTTAAACGGATTGCGGTGGCTACTCCCCCTCAAAAGAATGGTTTGGTAGACGACGCAACTCTCTATGCAGCCAAACTGATTGGTATCGATGAGATTTACCGATTTGGCGGCGTCCAAGCGGTTGCGGCTTTCGCCCTGGGAACGGAAACTATCAAACCCGTTCTTAAAATTATCGGCCCCAGCAATATTTACGCATCAGCGGCTAAGAAAATACTTTATGGAACAATCGATGTAGGAACCCCGGCAGGCCCCAGTGAATCGATTATTTTGACTGATGAAACCACCAATCCGGATTTAGCGGCAACCGATCTTTTGATCGAGGCCGAGCATGGCCCCTATTCTGCCGCACTTCTAGTAACGGATAGCGAGGCTGTGGCAAAAGAAGTCCAGAAGTTAATTCCAGGTAAAGTAAAATCTCTTCCAGATAAGCAACAGGATTACATTCAGACGGTATTTTCCAATTATGGAGGCATCATCCTTACAGACTCTATTGATGAATCGGTAGATTTTGTGAACGATTATGCGCCCGAACACCTTGAGGTGTTGACAAAAAATCCATTTTCACTGCTTGGAAAGTTACGTAATGCCGGTGAAATCATGTTGGGTTCCTGTACACCCATTTCCATCTGTAATTATTCCTTGGGTGTAAACGCCATTTTGCCAACCGGCAGTAGGGCAAAAACCGCTTCTGTCGTGACAGTATACGATTTTTTGAAGCGGACTTCTGTCAGTTATGCAACGAAAGAGGGTTACGATTCACTGAAGAATCACGTTGTTGACTTTGCCGAATTTGAAGGATTTCCTGCTCACGCGGAAGCGGCTAGGCGAGAAAGAGACGAATAACCATGTATGCATTTGATCCGGTAACCATCGAGCGAAAAACTCAGGAATCCGCTATACGAACGGTTGTTCGAGGCGGTGATAGAGACCCGAAATTAAAATCCGGGATCAATACTACTTTACATTTTTTGAATCATATGATCGAACAGTGGGCGTGGCGATCCTGCCTGAATCTTTCGGCCGATGTAAAACTGGATGAATTTGTTCTTCAACATGTGATCGCCGAAGATTGTGGACAGTGCTTTGGAGAAGCGCTGGTGCGCGTAGCGACGCAACTTATGAAAGAACAGGGTATTAATGGTTGTGGAGTGGCCGAAGGTTTCATTGATGAAGCGGCAGCCCGCGTTCGGATTTCCTTTGAATCCCGCAGTGGATTTTTCTTTAACCGGGGTAGCATCCAGATTTCAGAACTGGTTGAGGATATGCAATCCATCGATTTGTGGAATTTTTTGGGTGGAATAGCGCAAGGTGCAAGGGCGACTCTTCAGGTTGAAATTCTGGCGGGTGAAGATCCGCATCACATTTGGGAAAGCGTTTTTCGCGGTCTTGGCGAAGCAACTCGAAAGGCTCTTTCTGCCTGTCCCTGGAGAAAGGGACAGACCGTCGGTGTGGCAGGTTTTATTTCTGTTTCTCACAAGTAAGTGGAGCGCTGATTTGGAAAAGTGGCATTGTATCTACTCATTCATTATTATGTCGATATAATTTTGCAGGAAAGAAAATTCCGCAGAACCCTTCTTTGTGTTTTTTACCAACTATCCATCGAATTTTCTTTAGTTGAAAACCTTTAATATCCATATCAAGACTATAAGATTATCCAATAATTCTACGGATAAGCATCAGTCGGGAAACACATAAATCCGGATAAGGATCGAATAGTGTTAATTGGTTGAAAATCAAAGAGATGAGATCGATGATCCTTTCATACTGCTGATTACCGATGGAAGATTAGCCGATCGATCCTATCATAAGAGATGGAGGATTATGAAACATGAGTGTTTTCCAGGATTTACTGAAAGATCATGTTTCCAATCTGGAATTCAATCGAGATCCGACCCTTGTTTCTCCAAATGCCACCGTTCGGCAAGCCGTAGAACGTTTGAAAGAAAACCGGCGAGGATGTGTCTTAATCTGTGATAAATGTTCCCTGAAAGGTATTTTTACAGAGCGGGATCTGTTAATGCGGGTGTTTGGAGAAAATCGGAGTCTGGATATACCCGTCCAGGAAATGATGACACCCGATCCAGTAACGGTATGTCTTGATGAGGCTGTTGCCGATGTCGTAAAAAAGATGCGCAGTGGCGGACATCGTCATTTTCCCGTTGTCGATAAAGAGGGATGTCCAATTGGCGTTCTTTCAGTCAAACATATTATCCACTTCTTGGTGGAGCATTTTCCTGAAGACGTTTATAACCTTCCTCCGAATCCCGATGAGACATTACCCGAACCGGAAGGGGCCTGATTGAAG